>JAEXNA010000262.1 GCA_023447635.1 Vulcanimicrobiota bacterium
GGGGGGGGGGGGCCGGGGGGGGGCTTGCGGGGAGGTAGTGGGCGACCCTGGTCAGAGTGTTTTGAACGGTTCGGGCGAGGCGCTGGAAGGGAACGGTGTCCCACAGTTCGGAAGGCAGCAGGGCCAGCAGATAGAGGCTGGGAGTGAGGGCGAACAGTCCGATGCGAAGGAACAGGCCGAAGCTCAGGTGCATGGCAGCGAACCCCCCGCAGGCCAGGGCGCGCAGCCGCCAGGAGGGGGAGAGCAGTAGGAACGGACCCAGCATCTCCCAGGTCAGTGTCCCGTAGGCCAGCGCCGTGAGTAACGACGGGTAGGGCAGCAGTTGGCGGGCCAGCGGGTAGGCGTAGAAGTCGGACTGCAGGGCGTAGTGCAGCACTTTACCCTGCAGCCAGGTCGGTTCCAGCTTATGGAAGACCGAAATCAGGTAGATCGAGACGGGCTGCAGCAGCACGATGGCGGTCGCCATAGAGTGGGCCCGGCCCTCGGTGGTTTTGGGGCTGTCGATGGAGAGGCGCTGCCCCCAGGGCAGGAACAGCCCCCAGAACAGCAGCGTGGCCAGCACTTTGTCGCCGCCGTTGTTGGCCATGAAGCAGCGCTCTTGCAGCGACAGGGTCAGGTACCAGGCGACGGCGGTGGCGGTTCGGGTGCGATAGCCCAGAGCCAGGCTTAGACCGGCCAGAGCGTGCAGGACAAACAGCGCGATCAGGTACGGGTGCCAGTCGGACATAGCGTAAGCGCTGGGGAAGCGGAAGCCGGCCTGCTCGTAGATTAGCTCGCGCGGAAGGATGCCCCCGTCGGTGTAGTGCAGGCGAAAGTTGGGCAGCCGGCTGGCCAGGTCGGCCAGGACGACGCAGCCTGCGCCGATGCGGGCCAGGGCCAGTGAGCGGAGGTCCAGGGCTGCGGTCATGCTGGGGGCTTCGAGCTGGGCTGGGGATTCCCTCAGGCGGTAGGCGGTGCAGAGATGGGGAAGGGAGAACTGTAGGGGCCCGCAGAACATGAGGAAGAAGGCGTCTTAGAATTTTTGCTATGGTCAAGGCTCGCACATCGCTCGCGCTGCTGGGGCTGACCGCTGGATGGTCGGCGCTGCTGCTATTGGCGGGCTGCGGTGGGCCGGGCACGGAGGGGCGCTGCACGTCGGCTTCGCCTCCGGTGGAGCTGACCCAACCCACGGCCTGGGGTCGCGGGCCAACCTTTTCTCAGCAGCTGCAGCTGACCAAGGCGCACCCCGAGCCGGTTTATCTGACCGGGATGGCGGTGCGGGTGGTGGACGCTCGAGGGCAGAGCGTGGAAGCGGGTCCGGCGCTGGACTGGTGGGAGGTGGCCTGGGCCAACCCCGAGCGTCACGGCGAGGTGATCGGGCGCAGCGCGATGGACAGCCCGACCCTGATCCGGATGAGCGGAGAGACCCGCCTGGTCAACTTCCCCGAGGGTCACGGACTGCCGATGTTTTCTAACGAGCCGCTCTGTTTTCGGGGCGGTTGGAGCGGCGGGACGGCGGCTTCGGGCGAGGCCTGCAAGGTCGAACTGGACCTGATCTACCAGCGGGCCCGGGAGCTAGAGCAGCCGCTGACGCCGGTGCGCATGATGGCGGCCTGGGCCGGACCGCCGGCCGACCCGAAGGACCCGCGCTCCTGGCTGCTGGGGCCGGACGAGCCGATTCGGGGGACCTATAAGCTGGCTGACGACGCTTCGGTATTGGCGCAGCACTGGCTGAAGGGGCCCGGGGTGGGCCAGGTGACGCTGGACCGCGCGGACGGGGGAGAGGTGTCGATCGTGACCTTCCGCTCGACCGACGAACCCGCCACGCGCCCGACCGCGCTGGGCGTGAATCTGGTTCTGCTCGACACGGAGTGGCCCGGCTGGAAGTAGCGGCCGGGTGGGGTGGGGGGTTGCGCGTTCCTAGTGGACAAGCTTGGCCTGTTCGAAGCGGGCAAGCTTTGGGGAAAAGAAAAAGCCCCGAGGTTCGGGGCTTTTGAAACGTTGTTTTGCTGAGCTTAGTGCGCTGGAGCGAGCACCAGCATCATCTGGCGTCCCTGCATCTGCGGCTTGGACTCGATGGTGCCGATCTCTCCGACTTCGCGGGAGACTCGCATCAGAAGCTCTTCGGCCAGATCCTGGTGAACCACTTCACGGCCTCGGAAACGAAGCAGAACCTTGACCTTGTCTCCGCCTTGCAGAAGACGCACGACTTGTTTGGTCTTGACCTGGAAGTCATGCTCGCCGATTTTGGGTCGCATTTTGACTTCACGAAGCTCGGAGCTCTTCGCGGGCTTGGACTCTTTTTTCTGCTTGTCGCGCTCATAACGCCACTTACCGTAATCGAGAATCTTACACACGGGGGGAACTGCGTTAGGCGAAACCTCTACCAGGTCAAGCTTGCGGTCCTGGGCGATACGAGTCGCCTCCCTGGGGTGCAGAATGCCGAGATTTTCGCCGTTTTCGTCGACGACGCGTACCTCGCGCGCTCTGATTCTCTCATTGATCCGGTGTTCAAACCGGGGGGTTTTGTCTTGATGACGTCTGCCTCTTCTACCGATGACGGGACTCCTTTCGAACTCTGGTTCCAGGCGGCGCGTCTCTTCGCGCCCCTTCAATTTTGCCTGGCGGTCCAGGCCGTGGCCACATTATACCACCGCCCTGGGGGTTCAGGACAAGCATGTATGGATCAAAACCGCCGGAGATCCTTCAAAAATTAAAGGTCTCGGCAGATTTCTCTCTTTTTTTCCCCTCGCCCCCCGAAGGGAAACCGGAACCGCGTCCAGAGTCCTTGATGGCGGTCGACGACGGTGCCAGGGCCTCTGCCTCCGAAGCGCTCAGAGCGCGGTCGGGATGCTCTGCCGGTAGTGGAAGACGTTGCCCGGATCGTAGGCCGCTTTGACCTGCACCAGACGCTCGAGGTTGGCGCCGTAGTAGGCGCGCAAAAAGTCGCTCTGGTCCGCGTCGATGAAGTTCTGATAGCTACGCTGCGAGGTGTAGGGCGCCATCGCCTGATGGAAATCGTCCAGCCAGCGCCGGTTGTCGGCCACCACGTCGGGATTCTCGGCGTGGTGCCACTCTAACTCCGTGCTGCTCACTCCAAAAGCCTGACGGTGAACGTAAGCGGTAGCGTCCGAGGCGATATCGGCCACCGCGCCGCCGGTCAGGAAGATCTTCCAGTCGGCGGTGCCGTCCAGACCCGGCCAGGCCGCCAGATGCTCTAACACCGTGGCCTGGCCCTCGGCCGAGAGCGGTCCGTTCATATAGCGCGAGCGCTCGTGAGAGAACTCGGGATCGCCGGCCTCGCTGAGCAGCTTCTGGGCCTCCCAGTAAGGCATCTCTTCGATCTGGTCGGCCATCGGCTGGGCCAGGGCAAAGAGATCGGCGAAAAGGTCCAGCACATCGCCGGCGCTGCCCACCAGTTGGCCGAGCAGGTTGAAGGTTACGACCTTCTGACCCGTCGCGTCTCGGCTGGTCAGCAACGTCAGCTTGATGCCCAGCTCTCGAGGGAAGGTCGGCATCATCTCCATCAGTCGGGCAAACAGAGCGGGGAGCTCGCTATTCCAGGTGATGTTGAACATGGCCACGCTAGAAACCGCGAAGGTCTGGAACGTGAACGAGGTGTGAATGCCGAAGTTTCCTCCACCGGCTCCTCGTACGGCCCAGAACAGGTCCGAGTTCTGCGTGTCGCTCAGGGTCAGTTGGCGACCGTCCGCCAACAGGATATCCGTCGCGATCAGCTGGTCGCAGGTCAGACCGTGCCGACGCATGTTGAAACCGATGCCGCCGCCCAGGCAAAGTCCGGCCACGCCCACCTCGAGGCAGCGTCCGTGGGTGACCGCCGTGCCTCGTTCTTCCAGGCTGTCGTAGACCGTCGAGTTACGAGCGCCCGGTCCCAGCCGCACCACTCCGCTCTCCGTCTGGTAGTCGACCGAGCGCAGTTGCGAGATGTCGATCAGCAGCCCGTTGGTGGTCGAGAAGCCCGAATACGAATGCCCACCCGAGCGGGTCACGAACGGTACCCCGTTGCTGCGGGCCCATTGCAAAGATTCCGCGATGTCGTCCAAGGAAGCGCAGCGCGCGATGGCCGCCGGCAGGCGGTCGGCGTAGCGCAGGTTCCAGGGTCTGGCCAGGGCCGCAAACTCCGGCGATTCGGGGCCCAGCAGCGGGCCGTCGAGCAACCGGCGCAGACTTTCCAAGGGAAGCGACGGAGCGCCAGTGCCGGTGACGACATACGAGTCGGCGCTACTCCCGCAGCCGTTCAGTAGCGTGGGCGCCAGGGTGAGAGCGGCCAGCGACTGGGCACCGCGCAAAAGGAACGAGCGACGGCTAAAACGCAGGGGGGATGACGGCTTCTGAGAGAGTGTAGAACTGGACATCCGGGAGAGATTTCTCCTGCTCAGACCTATCCCTGCCGGGCGCAGGTAGCGGAAGCGAAAGGCGTGGTTGTCACGATTTCACCGCTAAGGCTTGGGTATCCGAAGGGATAGTGTCTGATTGGCTAGGGTCCGGCCGGGCAAGCATAGGGCATCCCCGGATAGCCCATGAAGATTCAAGGTATGGTGTTGGCCTTTCTAGCGCGACCGTAATATCAGCTCAACGGTAACAACAACAACGCTTCACCAAGACGGAGGTCTTATGAATCACCAAGGAACAACCATCGAACGCCAGGTCGTCGTGACGGACAACACCCCTCACGAGACCGTCACCAAACATTCCGCCGCTTACGTCCCCTCGGATGCCGAGCGCTCCATGGGACGTCTCGAGCGGTTCAATACCATCGGCAACTGGTTTATCGGCTGTATCGCCGCCCTGCTGGGTGCGCGCATCCTGCTGAACCTGTTCGCAGCCAACCAGGCGGCCGGCTTCACCAAACTGGTCACCGCCCTGACGGCGCCGCTGGTCATGCCTTTC
The DNA here is from genome assembly GCA_023447635.1 of Vulcanimicrobiota bacterium. Classification (GTDB taxonomy): domain Bacteria; phylum Vulcanimicrobiota; class Xenobia; order Xenobiales; family JADMJV01; genus JAEXNA01. Next base: position 4,891 of record JAEXNA010000262.1, read on the forward strand.
ACGGCGATCTTCGGGATGCCCAGCGTGGGCGCTTCGGTCGTGGATACTGCGGCCCTGTGCGCCATCATCGTGTACCCCATCGTGGGCTACGGCTTCCTGAGCCTGTGCAAGGCCATCATGGCGCCCTCGGACCCCACCGGTCGCGCTTACCAGGCCTAAATAAGAGCTTCTCCCCCAGCGTAGATAATGGGGTCGCGCCCCTTCAAGATATAGAAAAGCCCGAGCTGACGAGCTCGGGCTTTTCGCATTTTTTTGTGGGAGGGGAGGCGGTTGGAGGGGACAGCAGTTGGAGGGCCTCCGGCCCCTACCAGGCGAGCTGATAGCGCAGGCGGAAGCCGCTGGTGTTGACCGGGACTCCCTCCAACGTCTCCTTGATCTCGTAGTTCAGCATCACCCGGTGCATCAGATCGCGGTCGATGTAGTAGTTCACTCCGAGCACCTTGCGGTCACGAGCGTTCAGGCTGTTGCTGGCCACCAGCGAGTCGACCGCGTCGAGATCAGGGTCGAAACGGTCGTACTGCGCCACCAGGTCCCAGCGGTCGGCCAACCGGTAGACGGCCGCCGTGTAGAATCCGAAGGCCCGGCTGTCAACGCGAGACATCGTGTTGTAGCCGTCGCTGTACATCGCCTCACCCTCGATGCGCCAGGGGCCCGCCGCGTACTGCAGTTCGCCGCCCACGCGACGCATCGGCAGGTCGAAGTCGGTGCCGCTGACCCGATAGGTCCCGCTATGCCCCGAGACGCCCAGCCGCAGATCGTCGTTGATGCGGAACAGCGCCCGCCCGATCACGTCGAACGAGCCGCCGTTGGAGGCGCCGTTGCTGCGCGCCTGACCGGCGAACGTCCCCACCGAGAACAGCCCCAGGTTGGGCGCCTGGTGGGTGAACGAGACGCCCACGTCGCGCTCGGGATAGATCGCCACCGTCATGTCGCTGCGCTCGATGGTATTGGTCGAACGCGAACTGCGCAGCCCTTCCCAGCCAAACGGCACCTTGTAGCGCCCGGCCGACACGTAGGTGTTCTCCGACAGGTCGTAGTTGAAGCGCACGTCGAGGATGTTGATCTTCTCGGCGTGAGGGTCGATGTTGAACTCGGTCTGCAAGTCGAAGCCGGGCGACATGGCCAGGTTGAACGCGGGGCGAAAACGTCGCACGAACATACGGGCGTCGGCCGGGAAGGGGCCGATCCCGCTGGAGGCGGGGAAGGGCGAGCGCGCGTTGGGCGCCCCCAGCGAGCCGTCGTCGAGCTGGAACTGGATCTGTCCCTGGTGGGTCAGCCGAGGGTAGCCCCGCTTGGCCGGAGCGGCGTCCGGTGCGGGAGCGGCGGCCTCCGGCGTCGTCGGCCCGGCCTCGGGCGTCGCCGGAGG
>JAEXNA010000138.1 GCA_023447635.1 Vulcanimicrobiota bacterium
TTGGGACACCGTGGTGTCCCCATGGAGCACCGAGGGCTTTGGGCAGGGTTGGTTGGAGGGTTAGCTCACGAAACGGCGGGCTCTAGCTCGCCGAAACGTGAGCTAGCCGTCTGGCCAGCCTGTCCTCCAACCTTTGGTGCTCTGTTGTGACACCATGGTGTCCCAATGGAGCACCGAGGGCTCTTGGCGGGGTTGGAGGGGCTGGCTGGAGGCTGGTCGAGGGGTGGGTGCGAGGTGGGACGGAGGTGGAATTGGGCTGGGAAACTTTTGACTTTTGTAACACGGCGGTAACATGGTTGTGTCAGAATGCCAGCAATGCGGATCCTCAGTGGCGCGCCGGCGCTTCCCACTCTAACCGGGGCCTCTCCCCTCTCCCCTTCCCTTCCGGGAATCCGGACCGAGGCTGCGGCAGGGCCGGTCGAGAGTTTTCAGGCTACCGATGCGCAGAGAGCCGACGCCCTGGAGGCTCGCCGCGACAACGCTGCGGTGCGTGAAGGCGTGCGCTCGCTGGGGCCGGCCGGTTCGGTGGCTTCGGCGGAGCAACAGGTGGCCAGACAGGGCGCCACGGCACGCAAGGTGCTGGGACCGTTAGAGCCCCGCACCGAGATGGGCAAGGTCGACCCGGGGACGCTGATCTTGAGCGACTTCTTCGACGAACGGACGGGGCCGTCGCACGGGGCGATCGTCGAGAACTCGAGTCGCGACGTGGGGTTCTCGAACAAGATCCAGCTCAACGAGGCGCCTACCAATAAGGCCAACGAGGCCACCAGCAAGTATTTCTCCCGCCTGGACAACAAGCAGTTTAGCCCGGAAGAGTTGCGGGAGTTCACCCGCGACTACGTGGTCAACCGCCAGTCCGGCAACCTGCAGTCGGCGACCGACGAATTGAACGGGCTGACCGAGGCGGGCGTGAAGGGGACGGCGCTGAATCTGTCCCGCGGTTCGGGCAAGGCTCAGATTATGGACGACCTGTACGAGCGCCTGCGGTTGGGCTGGGATTCGACGGCCCATCCTCAGAGTATGCAAGTGGGCGAGCGGCGAGTGCGCAAGTTGGCGCCCGCTCTGGGTGTGGACGCGGAGGCGGTGCTGGCCGACAAAGGCGACGCTCGGGCTCAGCTTCAGAAGAATCTGCTGGGGCTGATCGACGAGGGCACGGCCGACGAGAAGGTTGTGCGGGCTCGCCAGTCTTACGGTAAGGCTGTTGGAGATTTCGAGGCTAACGGCAACTCGGTCGTGGTGGCTGCGGCCAACTCTGGCAAGGTGCTGCGCACGATGGAGCGGGACGCCAAGGGTGTGGAAGTGGCGCCTGACTTCTTCAAGAATGTGCTGGCCAACGACCAGGTGACGACGGTGGGCGCGACTCGCAATCTGGGCGGCTCTGCGTCGATCGCTGACTACACCAACGCTGACCCGGGGATCGATGTTTACGCCAACGGCACCTATGACGGATCCGAGGGGACGTCGTTTGCGACGCCTCGAGTGGCGTCGGTGATGGCCGAACTGCATCGCCAGCATCCCAACGCGAGCAGCGCTGAGGTGGAGGCGATGATGAAGGAGAAGTTGACGGGATCGCTGGGCGACTATGGCGGCTGGACCAAGGCGCCGGTGCTTGACGAGACGGCGGCTCGGAAGTTTTTCTCCGGCGCTGCGGCGCAGTAGTCCGCTCGCTGGTTCTGCGGAGTCGAGAGTCCCCGCGCGGGACGGCGCGAGTTTGTTCTAGTCCGAATGGTTAGAGGGCGACTGGGACAATTGAACCTTATCAGTTCTTGTTAGAGATGTTACTTTGAATGCAGAGGTTAACCCCTCGGAACCCCTGGCGGATGACCCCCCCCGATGCCAGAGGTTCTTTTTTTTGCCCTGGAGCGGACGGCTGGTCCGTGGGGATGCGAGGGTGCGTGATTGGGACACCGTGGTGTCGCAGTGGAGGAGCGAGAGCTTGGAGCAGGGCACGTCGAGATTGGCGGTTTGATGCCGGCGATTTCGGGTTTGACGCCGCGTTTGGCGGGCTTGCAAACCGGGATTCGTCGGTTCGAAACCGGGAAAGTCCGGTCTGACGCCGCGTTCGTTGGTTTGGAGGGGGACGGCGTGGGGTGCGCCGGGCCATGCCGAGAGGCGCGGTTTGATGCCGGCGATTTCGGGTTTGACGCCGGGTTTGGCGGGCTTGCAAACCGGGATTCGTCGGTTTGAAACCGGGAAAGTCCGGTCTGACGCCGCGTTCGTTGGTTTGATGCCGCGCTTGAGGATTTGGCGAGTGGTCGCGGAGGCGCTCTTTCTCCAACCTGGTCCTTCCAACCGTGCTGATGCCTCCAACCTGCTCCCTCCAACCGCCGGGACCGTCGGGAGACGAAATGTTAACTTGAGCATGTTGACGGGGTGGACCTAGCGGGCTAAATTAGGCGCACCTTACTTATCTCGAGGTCCGATATGCAGATTCCCCGCCAGATTCCCAGTGCTGCCTCTCCCCTCCCCTCCCTCAAGGAGACGCGGAGCGTGGACGGTTCGGGGAACGACCTCTCGAACCCGACGGAGAACCAGGCCGATACGGTGTTCCTGCGCCAGTCGCCGGCCGCGTACGCCGACGGGATCGACGCGCCTTCGGGTGCGGACCGTCCGGGGCCGCGCGAGATCAGCAACGGCGTGCTCGAAGAGCGCGGGCGTTTTCACGACGCGCGTAAGATGAGCGCGATGACCTGGGCCTGGGGTCAGTTTCTGGACCACGATATCACCTCGACTCCCAACCCGGGCCGGCCGGACCTGAACATCTCGGTCCCCGCCGGCGACCGCCACTTCGATCCGCATGGCGAAGGGAAGGCGATCATTCCGTTCTCTCGCTCGACCGCCGCGGAAGGCACGGGCGTGGGCACGGACACGCCGCGCGAGCAGAAGAACGATATCACGGGCTGGATCGACGCTTCGATGGTGTATGGCAGCGATGCCCATCGTGCGGCGGCGCTGCGCAGTTTCGAGGGCGGTCGTCTGAAGACGAGCGAGGGGAACTTCCTGCCGTTCAATACGATGGGGCTGACCAACGACAATCCGACTCGTCGGCCGGAAGCGTCCCTGATGGCTGCGGGCGACGCTCGGGCCAATGAGAATCTTGGGTTGCTCTCTCTGCAGACGCTGTTCATGCGCGAACACAACCGTCTGGTGGCAGAGTTCGCCGCGCAGGATCCGACTTTGAACGACGAGAGTCTTTACCAGATGGCTCGCAAAGTGGTGGGCGCTCTGGTGCAGAACATCACGGTCAACGAGTATCTGCCGTCGCTGTTCGGCAAGGACACGCTGGGGCCGTATGAAGGGTACAAGCCTGAGGTCGACGCTCGCATTTCGAACGAGTTCTCGACCGCGGCTTACCGCATGGGGCACAGTCAGGTCGAGCCGCTGATCTGGCGCGAGGGCGCCGACGGCAACCGGATTCCGGAGAACGACGTGGCGATGCTGAACGCGTATTTCGCTCCGGAGAAGTTGAACGAAGGCGGCATCGACCCGTTGCTGCGCGGCCTGGTGTCGTTCACTCAGGAGCCGACCGACGAGGGGATCACTTCGGCCCTTCGTAATATGCTGTTCGGCAAGCCGGGGCGCGGTGGCATGGATCTGGCGGCACTGAACGTTCAGCGCGGTCGTGATCACGGTCTGCCTGACCTGAACACGATGCGCGAGTCGTACGGTCTTTCGCCCTACGCCGATTTCAACGCCCTGACGGGCGGCGACGAGAAGTTGAACCGCAAGCTGAGTTCGGTCTACAGCGATATCAGCCAGGTTGATCCCTGGGTGGGAATGCTGTGTGAAGACCCCGAGCAAGGCAGTTCGGTCGGGCCGACGATTCGCACTATCGTGAGCGACCAGTTCCAGCGGTTGCGCGACGGCGACCGGTTCTGGTTCGAGAACGATGCCGACCTGGCCGGGCTAAAAGAGAGCATTCGCGACACTTCGTTGATGGACGTGATCCGGCGCAACACCGAGATCGGCGCCGAAGTCGACGACACTCCGTTCTTTGCCCACAAGACGGGGCGCGGGAGTCGGGACCAGGCGTAGAGGTTGTCCCGTTTGACGAGCGGGTAACACGCTCGTAAAAGAGGGCCGGGGTTAGAGTGGTAACCTGAGGGGGCGAACATGTCTCTTATCTCGGGTTCATATCACCAAATTGCCGGGTCCGCTGGCCCCGTTGCCCCAACCAACTCCCACCACCGCACGAAGGTCGGCGCCGACTATTACGACGAGGCGGGCGACGCCAGGGAGCGCGAGGCGTACTACGCTCCGGTGGCCGATAGGTTCGAGAAGAGCGACGGGAAATCGCTGTTTCAGGACCTGCACGGCCTACTAGAGTCGACCCATCGTCCTTTGAGCGGGCTGCCCGGCGAGCCGCTTTATACGGTGGTCGACCGTCGTCCCGACGGAGCTCTGTACCCTCTGTACTCGGGCGAGGGTCCGAAGAACGAAGAGCAAGCGCCGAAGCGCAACGAGCGCGACCTGGAAGGCTACAATTTAGAGCATCTGGTGCCCAAGTCGTGGTTCGACTCCGAGCTGCCGATGCGCGACGATCTGCACCATCTTTTCACCGAGAACCGCCAGTGCAATAGCGACCGTGGCAACCTGCCGCTGCGCGACATCAAGGGGAAGGCGCGCGAGCTTTCCGACTGCAAGAGTCGGATCAGCGCGAATGAGTTCGAGCCGGGGCACGGCAAGGGCGAGGCGGCGCGCGCTATCATGTACTTCGTGACGCGCCATCCGGGCCTGGTGGGCGACGCTCCCGGCGAGATGACGACGGCGGATATTCCGATGCTGCTGAAGTGGCACCGCGAGTTCCCGGTGACGGACTACGAGCGGCATCGCAACGAGACGATTCAGGACTTCCAGGGGAACCGCAACCCGTACATCGACCACCCGGAACTCGCCGAGCGAGTCGACCTGCGAGCCGGCTTCGGGAGCTAAACGACGGGTCTGGGGGGACGGAAGATGAGTCTTTTGCGAGGCCTTGCACTGGCCGCTGTGGGCTGCTTGCTGGCGATGTCGCCGGTGAGCGCCGACGAGGTTTACGTCGGGAACGGCGATGAGAAGCGGCTCGCGGTACTACGCCAGCGGGTGCGGGTGGCTCCGTCGGCCTTGGCCTGGGAGGAGCTGGCGCTGCAGTTGATCGCTTTGAAGCGCGACGAGGCCGGGGCTCGGCCGGAGATCGTGCGCGCTTTACGCGAGGCTTACCGTCGTCGGCCGACGGCTCAGAACTGTTATTACCTCTTCGTCTTCACCGGTAAGAAGGCGTATCTGCAGCAGGCGCTGGAGATCGAGCCCTACTCTTTGGGGCTGTACGCGGCGGCCGAGGAGGCGAAGTTGCAGTCGTCGGCGGCGCTGCGTAAGGCGAAGGCTTATTCCGAGGCGTATGACCGTTTGACCGGGCAGCCCTGGACTCCGGGCTCGGAATGGGAAGATGGGCGCGGGGTAGAGGTGCCCTGGAGGGACGGAGTTCTGTACGGACCCGGCTGGCAGCGCGAGGTGGCGGCTTCGGAGCTGAAGGTTCAGGTGGTGGGGCTGCAGGTTCTGGCTATCACTCCGGAGCGGGTGAGGGTGTTTCGTCTAGCGGACGGAGCGCCGGTGGGAGAGTGGAAGACTCCGGTGGAGTTTCCGGAGGCGGAACATGCCTACGGGCCTCAGCGGCCGGGACCGTTCGATTTCTGGGAAGAAAGCTCTTCAGGCTACCTGGGCTGCGGCGAAGAGTATTTGCTGCTTCGCAGCTCTGAAGAGCTGTATATGGTCTCGCTGCGTTCGGGACAGGGATGGGGGATGTTTTCGGGCGGGCAACGGGGAGGGCCGGGGGTCCTGAGGTTGGCCCCTGGTGAGAGCCGCGTGATCTTTTTTGACTGGGCGGGTGAGTCCGTGAGTTGCCTGAGTAGCGCGGATGGAACCGTGCTGTGGTCTCACCGACCCGAGGTTTATACGAATAGCCTGCCGATCTATTGCACTCCGACTCGACTGGGGGTGCTGGAGGAGATTTCGGGCAAGGTGTTCGAGTACGAACTGGCCACCGGTCGGCTGCTCTCGAAGAGGCCGCTCAAGGACGTGGTGCTGGAGCGACGCTAGGCTCTGGTGCTCTGTTTGGACACCGTGGTGTCCAAATGGAGCACCGAGGACTTTGGAGGGGTTCGTTTTGCTCGGTTGGCCGGGTCTGGACGCCGGGCATCGCTGGTTTGACGCCGCCGATTTTGGCTTGGACCGAGGGGCGGTGTCAGACCGAGGAGCGCGGCGTCAAACCGGGATTTTCCGGTTTGACGCCTGCGGATTCGGGCGTGGACGCCGGGATTTGTGGGTTTGACGCCAGAATTCGACGATTTGACGCCGCGTTCTGGGTTTAGTAGGAAGCGGGTTTGGGCTGGCGCGGGCCTCTCCTCTCCCCCTGCCCTTCCATCCGGTGCCCCTCCCCAGTATCCCTCGGAAGCACTCGGCTGGCTCTAGAAGCTTCTTAGCACTATGAGAATCCGCTAACTTTCAAAGTTTCACGCGGAGGGTCATGAATTGATACGATGGAGAATAGCGCTACTGGCGGCCCTGGCCTGTTTTACGGTCTGGGGTTGCGGTAGCAGCAACAACGATTTTGTCTTTACGGGGAACGCTCCCCCTCCCGGGCGTCCGTCACGGGGCTGACTGTCAGCCCCACCAGCGCGACGATCGCGGACGGCACGAGCCAGCAGTTCCGACTGCTGGCGAGTTTCAGCAACGGCACCAGCCAGGACTTCACCAGCGCGGTGGACTGGGAAAGCTCGGCTCCCACCATCGCGACCGTCGACGACCTGGGCCGCGCTACCGCCCAGGCACCTGGAACGGCGACCATCACGGCGAGCTACGGCGGCTACGAAGCCAGCGCTCAGCTGACCGTAACGAACGCCGAACTGCTCTCGATAGCGGTGACTCCGAACGGCGCTGCCATCGCCAACGGAACGACCGTCCAGTTGAGCGCCATGGGCAGCTTCTCGGACGGTTCGACGCAGGTGCTCGACAGCGACGTGACCTGGAGTTCCAGCGCGACCGGAGTCGCCACGGTGAGCCCCGGCGGACTGGTCAGCGGGATCGCTCCCGGCGTGGCGAACATCAGCGCCAGCCTGGACGGAGTGAGCGGGTCGGCCCCTATCACGGTGAGCAACGCGACTCTGACCGGCATCGACGTGCAGCCCGCCGCTCCCAGCAGCGTGGCCCTGGGCCAGAGCTTGCGCCTGACCGTGATCGCGAGCTTCAGCGACGGCACCACTCAGGACGTGACCAGCGCTTCGACCTTCACTTCGGCTCAGCCCGCTATCGCCAGTTTCGGCACGGGCGGAGCGGCTCGGAGCGTGATCACCGGCAACAGTCTGGGTTCGACCAACATCAGCGTGAGCTACGGCGGCGAGACCGAGGAGCGGCCTCTCACCGTGGTCGCGGCCACCGCTCCGCAAGCCAACGCCTTTGCCGTCGACGCTAGCGGCACCAGCCTGTTGCGCTTCTCGACCACCACGCCTGGCACGGTGACGACTTCGGCTATCACCGGACTGACCGCCGGCGACACCATCGTGGGGATCGACTTCCGTCCGATGAACGGTTTCCTCTACGGTCTGGGCTTCAACTCGACCAGCGGCGACCTGACCCTCTACAACCTGAGCCTGGGCGTTCAGAACGACGCCCCGACCAGCCACGCCACCGCGGTGGGAGCGGCCATCGCCGACGACTTCCCGGCGGGCACGACCTTCGGATTCGACTTCAACCCTCAGGCCGACCGCATCCGAGTGGTGGCCAGCAACGGCGAAAGCCTGGTCCTGAACCCCAATACCGGGGCGCTCCAGGCGGCCAACAGCAATCTGAACGGCCCTACTACCACAGCCAGCGGTTCGGCCTACACCAACAATACGATCAACACCTCTGACACGACACTGTTCGCTCTCGACCACGTAAGCAACAGTCTCTACTTGCAGAACCCTACAAACAGCGTGCTGACGCTGCAAGGAGCCGTTCAGACCGACGGCGACATCCTGGATTTCGAGGGGGTCAACGGGTTCGACATTCTACCCGGCATCGGATCTGGCGAGGCCAACACGGCTCCGGCTTCGGGTCAGGGGCTAGCCGCTCTGACCATGGCCGGCGTGACCTCGCTCTATTCCATCGACCTCAACAGCGGCGAAGCGACCTCGCTGGGTCTGATCGGAGACGGGACGGGCGGCCTGAACGGGCTGGCCCTGCAGTACAACCTGACGGGACGTTCGGTCGTGGCGCTTGACCCTATGTCCGGCGTTCTGCTGCGTTTTAGTACCGAGTTCGCCCAGTCCTGGCGCGAAAGTCCATTCTCTGGGGTGGACGACGAGTTCATCGTGGGTCTGGACTGGCGTCCCGCCACGGGACAGCTCATGGCTCTAGGGGTCGGGGGCGGTGAAGGCACGCTCTACCTGGTCGATCCTCAAAGCGGGGTCTTCACCCCGGTAGGCGAGGGGACCGGACAGATCAGTCTTAGCGATGCTGATGGCGAATTCATCTTCATCGACGACATGGGGGTAGGCTTCGACTTCAACCCTGTAGCCGACCGCATTCGCGTGGTTATGGGGACGGGGCTGAACTTCCGTATCAACCCCGTGACCGGAGAGGCGGTCGACGGCGACCTCGAAGCCGACGGCGTGCAGCCTGATGGAGACATCAACGGCGAGACCACCGACCTGTCCGGGGCAGCCTATACGAACAACTTCTCCACCCTGAGCGGCGGAATCACGACTCTGTACACGTTAAGCGCCGACACCAGGAGTCTCTACATCCAGTCGCCTCCGAACTCGGGGACGCTGACAGCCGCCCTTCCGATCACGCTCAACGGCACGCTGCTGAATTTCAGCAACGTGAACGGGTTCGACATCCCCAGCACGGTGCTGTCGGCAACGGCGGACGGGCCGGCCGAGACCAACGCGGAAGCGCTGGCGGTGCTGTCCGTGAACGGCGGCGATAGCAGTCTCTACCGTATCAATCTGACGACCGGAGTCGCCGTGTTGCTCGACCTGCTCGACGAGAACACCTTCGAGTCGTTCGCCGTCGGCAACTATCGCTCGCGACCATTCCCCAATGGAGGCCCCA
>JAEXNA010000143.1 GCA_023447635.1 Vulcanimicrobiota bacterium
GTGAGTCGGTGCCCGGGGTCTTCGAGAACAGGTTTGTCGGCGGTTTAGGCTGTCGGCGTGACTCGGCTACCGGGTTGGTGTACATGCGCCATCGCTGGTATGACGTCCAGCTTCAGCGGTTTATTTCCAGGGATCCTATTGGGTTTGAGGGTGGGCTTAATCTGTATGAGTATGCACGTTCAAGACCTTCGAGCTTGATCGATTCTTTTGGGCTTGAGCCTAGGTCGGCAACGATTTGCACGGGGGTTGGCTACAGAAGCGGACTTTGGTGGAGTGGCGTACCTGAGCACGATCCAGAAGGTGAAGGTTTGCCCAAAAATACGACGCTAATCACCGGCGCAACCTCTAAACAGGTTATTAACGCCCTTGAGTCTAGTTCGATTTTTGTCTATGAAGGCCATCATTTTGGTGGAGGGCGGATCTTGCTTGCAGATGGTGAATTTCTATTCTCAGATCTTCTGGCTAGAGCCAAAAGGCTTCCCACCTATGTCCTGCTAAATGCCTGCAACTCAAGTTCGGCACTTCCAGCTAATGGCAAGTATCCGACAACGGTATTTGTTGGCCTCAACAATACTATCGATAACGGACCAGCGGCTTACTGGGGAGGTGCTTCGGTGACCACACTTCAAGGCCGTGACCCTGTTGTCACACTGAGAAATTCGAAGCCTTCTTTTATTCCAAGCTTAACGGTGGTTGCATCACCACCCTTCAAGATATGAAATGAAGAATTTTTTCGACAAAAGATGGCTTTTCAGTTGCGCGCTTCTGGTTGTGATAGTTTGCGCTGGAGTAATGTGGCTAAGGACTCCGACTCGGCGAGTTCCAGTTAGTATCGAAGGAATCTGTCTAGGCGATACTCGTGCCCAAGTGCGAAGAGTTTGGACACTAGTCAGTAGCCCAAGGCGCTCAATTCAGGTCTTTAAGCGTTCCGAGAAATCTGTCTTGGTGACCTTCCTTATGGACAAGGTGGTTACGGTAGAGGGTAGTGCTCTCGGGATTGGTGGGCATTGTATCCGCGTTGGAATGTCGCAGTCGCAGGTTCACCAATTTTTGGGAGCGCCTACGAAGTTTGCACCTTCTCTAAGAGACAAGGCTATACCGGGTCGCGACCTTCCAACTGAAGAATATACCCGCACCGGAATCTTGGGTTTCAATACAGTGGGAATCGCGGTGGAATACGAGGGGGATAAAGTACGAAACATGAGACTCTCCGGGGTGGATTGATAGAGAGTCTAAAGATGCGGTTTGTCGAATCAAACTCACTGCTTCGGGAGAGCAGACACCGTTCTCGACCTGATGACGAGAGCAAGCGGTCACACTCCGCGATTGCGACGTACTCGCGTTCCAGTGGACGGCGCAACCGGCGCTGAACCGATCCATAAATTCAGACGAGGGCCCGGCCACAGATTGTGGTCGGGCCCTTTTCTCTCCATGCGCTGTACCCGGCCTACCGTCCTGAGCTCAGGCCTCCAGTCCAGCCTCTGGTTGCGAGGTCCCGACCTTGGTGGTCGTCGGCACCGGTCCGGAGCCGGGCGGTTCGCTGTGGGGTCTTGAACTACGGTCTCTGTATCGGCAAGGAGTGCCGGCCGCGCTAGCGGCTCTTCCTACTGACTTAGGCTTGGGAAAAGGTAAGAAGTCCGCATCGAAGGGCCCCTGAAATGGCAAGAGAAGAATCGGTTCCGCAGGCTCAAGCATCTACCGGTGCGACCCTTACGCCGGTAGCGTTACCAGAACGCTAACGGCTACGCGAAGAGCAGATCGGTGAACCAGTCCTTGGTTAGCAGGTCGTCCGCCACTCGCTGCAACGCGTCGCGGGTCAGGGGCGTCGGCTGGGGTGATGGTTGCCCGAGGTCGTAGAACAGTTCGTAGCGACTGGTCAGCAGAAGGTCGAGCAGCAGTTCGAAGGCGTCGACCTCTTTGAGTTCTCTCGGGGAGAACTCCAGGACCATCGGGACTCGCTGAGCTAGCGCCCGACCGGCGCCGGTCAGAACGAAGCCCTCGTAGCCCTGCACGTCCATCCAGAGCAGGCTCTGGCTGTAGTCAAAATCGCCCAGCAGCGTATCCAGCGTGGTGATTCTTACCGTGTGCTCAGCGGCGGTCGCTGCCGCCTCTGGGAGAGGATCGACGCGGTGGTCTCCGTGGTTGTCCAGGCTCTTTCGTACCCGTCCATTGCCTTCGCCAGCCCCCAACGCCACGCGATGGACGACGGTCTGCTCTTCGACGTCGTTTAAGATCAGGTTCATTCGTAGCAGGCGATAGTTCTGCTGCTCGGGCTCGATGGCGATGGCCTGCGGAATCCATCCGCGCTTGACGGCGGGAATGCAGATGCAGCCGACGTTGGCTCCTACATCGATAAGGGTCTCGAAACGGGGCCTCCCGTGGTCCCGTTTTAGGATCTCCAACGCCTGCTCCAGCTTTTCCAGGTCGAACTGGCCGTATGAGAACAGCGAGCGCCCGATGACTTCGTCCGAGCCGTTGACCAGGTAGTTCTCCTGGGAATGATGGCTCAGCATCAGGCCTCCGTCGCGTCCTCGAGCATCGAATTGGGCCATGCGCCATCGAAGGCTTAGCGACGAGATGGCCTCGAACCCCAGATGAAGTGCCAGCAGTGGCGCGTAGGTGACCCTCTTGGCCAATCGCCACAGGCGCTTGAGGAGGGGAATCTTGGCGAGGCGTACCGCTATGTTCTCGAGCATGGCCTCGAAGTTCGTAGGTCATAGCAGTTGCCCTGGATCGGTGCGTGACGTTCTTTTGACGTTGACCTGTTTAGATATGGTTACAGAACACGCAGAGAGGACCCACTCCGATGAATATTTCGACCAGCCTGATCGCCTCGCCCGCCCGCGTCGCCGTTTCCGCGAAACCCGCCGTCGCCAAAGAGAGCTTCGAGGCTCCGGCTTCCGGCGACAGCTTCACGCTTTCTAGTTTCGACTTTCAAGATGCCAAGACGGCGCTGCAATTCGGCGGCCTGGGCGTCATCCCCGGCGTAGGCGCGGTGTCCAACTTCGTCGCCGGTATGGTGACCGGAATCGCCCGTCAGGAGAACGCTTCGACCGTCGCCTTCGGCGGAATGCTCGCCAACGTGGCCGGTACGGGCGCCCTGATCACCGGACTTCTCATCGGCAGCAGCACGACCAGCACCATCGGCGCCGGACTGCTGGTCGCCTCAGGCGTCGCCGGCGGCTCCGCTGCAGTGATGAACAGATAAGACCAGATACAGATTCGCTTGTAAGAAAAGCACGAGAGCCGCGAGGTCTCGTGCTTTTTCTCACGCCTGCGGCTGCTGATCTATCACAGCAGGCCGACTCCCACGGCAAAGGCCACGATTTGATAGGCGATGCCGGTGGTGGTGAAGATGGCCAGGGTGAGCAGGGTAAATCTTGGAGGCTGCAGACCGCTCTTCGCGGGCGTCCAAAAATTGCGAAGGAAGGCGGGCCCGAAGATGGCGGCCCAGGTCAAGGGATACCCTGGGATGCCAAGATCGAACCAGCCGTAGTTGGGGCTGAGAAACTGGACCACGACCATGCAGATCCACACACCGAGCAGCGCCAGGGACAAAGGCGCCAGCGCAGGGGAACTCTTTTGTCCTAGGTTCTGCCCTTGGGTATGTTCGGTTGGCTGCAGAACGACTCTGTCTGTAAAGAAGGCTACTAGCCAACGGTTCCAAAGGCAGACGAGCACGCACACGACGAGAGCGGGTATGCCCAGGAGATAGATATTCCCCAATATAAAGCTCTCCATAGGCGTCATTGGGGGAGCGTTGGGGTGGTGCGACATCGCGGAGGCTTGGAGTGCCATCAAGGCTACAGCACTCAGGGCGCTCAGAGCTTTTCCACGACTCGGGCTGGTCATCGGATTGTCTTCGACAGGTTCCTATCGAAATCCACTTGGATTAAACCAGTGCGACCAGGCGGCCGTACTCTCCGAAATGCGTTCAGCTACAGTTGCTCTCTTGCTCATCATCGGTTTCGCCTTCGAGTCTTCCCTGGCTTTCGCACAGCCTGAGATGGGACTGCGCGAAAGAGTCCTGAGTTGGCTTTTTGTCGGTGGGAACCCCTGGCTTGGAATTTCGGTGTTTTACCTGGTCCCGTTCATCGTTGGATGGCTTGTTGCCAACGCTCTGTGCTGGTGGCCCGCCGGGAAATGGTTGATGTTGGGAGCCCTGCTTTTTGATGTGTGGATGGTGCAGCTCAATTGGGGCGACTGTACGCGTTTTTCGGCTTACGGTGGATGTGGATGGGGGGCCCTTCGCTGGAGATTGGGCACGGCGTTCCTGCCCTACGCGCTGGCTAAGGTTCTGGTGTTACGCCGGGCGTTCTTCACGCCGCAGCGGTGTCGTCGCCGCCTTCGTGGCGGCGGCGCAGCCAGCCGAGCATGTCGAGGGCGGACATCTTGAGGTCGGGAATGTGCCCTTCGGACGATCCGAAGTGGGCGGGAAGGTCGTGCAGCATGCTGGCGGTGGTCTGCTGGCGGGCGACGGTCATCGGGAGAATCTCGGTCATCGCAGCCGCTCCGGCTTCGGGGTTCTGGGCCAGGTAGGCGTCGAGTTCGTCGTAGGACAGGTGCAAGCGAACGGCCAGGTCGCCGCGGGCCAGCACGTCGGTGCCGTAGGGCAGGTCCGGTGAGAGGCTGAGCAGTTCGAGTCCCACCAGTTCCTGGTGCTCGTAGGCCAGCGCTTCGAAGATGGCGCAGGCGGTGCTGTCCTCAAGGCTGTCGAGCACCAGGGCGCACCTTTCGACCGTGTTCAACACTCGCAGCGCGGCTTCGGCTCTCAGTCGACGGTAGGGCGTTTCGGCGACGACCGGGTGGAAAACGGTCGGCTCTCCCAAAGCGGTCCTTGCCAGGTCGTGAGCCCCACAGAGCAGTCTATCGACCTGCAAGAACAGCCTTCTGAGATGGGCGTAGCTCAGCACCAGAAGAGAGGTGGGGATGCCAAGGATAAAGATAGTCGCCGTGACGGTTTCGAAGTTCATACCCGAAGCATAAAGGCTATCCCGTTCAGGCACGGTGATCTCAATCACTCCAACTTGTTACAATTTCAAGACGGCGACCAGGTAGCGATGCAAGGCCGCCCGCGCCAGTTCCATCGGGCCGTCCCGCTCTACCCCCGTCAGCGGGAACAGGTCCCAGTCGGCATCCCACCGTCCTCGTAGTCGTCCCAGCGCCATTTGCGCCACCACGGCACAAGTCGTATCGGCTTTCAGAGAGAAGAACTCCCAGGCGGGCACGCCTTGCAGGCTCACTCCCAGCGCCTCTAACGCTCCCACCAGGTCGGCCAGACTCAAGGCGGCTCCCAATGTTACGGGAACCACTGCTGACCCCGCCGAGAAGCTCAGCAGTTCTTGCACGGTAGCCTCTACCGCGTGCTCCATCGGGGTCACGTCGAAGCGCAAATCCAGCCCCTCTGCGGGGTAGCAGCCCAGGTCGCACAGGCCGCGCACGGTAGTGCCCAACAGGTCGCTCGGGTCGGGCTCTCCCACCAGCAGGCCGTAGCGCAGCGCCGTCCCCTCCACCTTCATCCCCCGCCAGACGGCTTCGGCCAGCGCCTTGCTCTGCGCGTAGGAACCGTGCACAGCCCCGTCTGCAACCGCCTCGAGCACTAGCGACGAGGCCAGATGGAGCGGCGCTCCCAGTTTCCCCAGGGTTAGCAGCGCCCGCGCTCCGACGGCGTTGCGAGACTCCAGGTCCGCCCCGGCCTCGACCCGCGCCGCGAGATGCAGCACCGCTCCCACCCGGCCGCGCAGCGTCTCCCACTCCCCTTCCCGCAACCCGAGTTCCGGCCGGGTCAGGTCGCCCCGCACGGTCTCCACCCCCGACACCGGTGTCGAGTGCTGCACCGCGAGGACCTCGAAATGCTGCGACAGCGGGCCAAGCAGGGCTCTACCCAGGCGTCCACTGGCGCCTGTGACCAGAAGCGCGCGGCCAGGGCCGGGCCGAAGGGCAGACCACTCCGACAGCATCTCTCGCGCCTGCGCCTCGACCTGAGCCAAGGTTAGGGGCGCTGTGCATCCCTGGAGCAAGCGTTGAGCCAGCCCCGCATGCTCGACCAGCATTGCCTGGCGCACTCGCTCGAGGGAGTCGTCCGGAACGCCATCAGGATCCAACCGCAGGGCGGCTCTCTCTACCTTCCCTCCGGCCAGCCGAGGGAGCCGGTCCCAGCGATGCCACCTGGTGGGAATCCAGGCCCCCGGTAGCGCTTTTCGCAGCGCCTGCTCGGCCAGCACGCGGCTACCCTCGCCCTCCCAGTGAACCGTCAGTTCCTCGTCGGCCATGACAGTGACGTCCGCACCCAGGTAGGGACGAAGGCGGCTCTCGACTTCCTCGAGTTCCAGGCGCTGGCCTCGCCACTGCACCTGGCGGTCGAGGCGACCGGCGAAAATCAGGCCGTGTCGAGACTCGCTGGGACTGACCCGGTCGCCTGTCCGGTACCAGCGGGTGCCGGCTTCTTCCCAAAAGGCGGCTGCCGTCGCCTGAGGGTCGCCAGAGTATCCCAAAGCTACCCCAGGACCTCCGATGCACAGTTCGCCCTCGACTACCCGGTACAGCGCTCCACCCATCGGCTGGCCCAGGTAGGGCGCGTCCCAACTCTCGTCGACCACGCTCAGACTGCTGCAGACCGTGGCTTCCGTCGGTCCGTAAACGGCAACGACTTTGAAACAGCGTCCCCAACGGCGCAAGACCTCAGGGTTGGAGGGGGCGCCGCCCACGATCAGGGTGGTCAGGGTGGAGGGGAAGAGGTCGGGGCGGTAGACCTCGAGCAGGGCCGGGGGGAGGTCAAGGTGAGTGATCCTGAACTGTTCGAGCAGTTGGGGCAGTCGCTCAGCCGCGTTGTCGGGCGCGCAGACCAGCGTCGCTCCCGACAGCAGGACCGTTAGGATGTCGGATAGCGAGGCGTCGAAACCTGGCGAGAGCATCCAGAAACCTCGGGATCCGGGCCCCAGGTCGAACGTGGCGATCTGTTCGCGCAGCATCGGTAATACTCCGTGCCACGACACTTCTACAAGTTTCACTCGCCCACTGGAGCCTGAGGTCGAGATGGCGTAGGCGGGCGCCTGTTCGCGCGAGATGAAGTTCGTCAGGCGGAGGATTTCGTCCAGGCGCTCGGGTGGGGTCGAGGGGTCCAGGGGGAGGGGGACCCGGCTCGCAGCCCAGCACGCCAGCAGTCGCGTGACGAAGCGGGTTCCGCGCGGCAAAGCTAGCGGCACGACGTAGTCGGCGTCGGAGAACGTGCGCGCTTCGGCGGTCACGCTGTCCCAGAGTTGCCTGTAGGTGAGCACGGTGACGCCCTCGACCACGGCGTCTCGTTCGCCGTGCTGCTCTACCATGCGTCGAAACTGTTCGATAAACTGTTCGATTAGCGGCAAGGGAGATAGCTCTGCAGGGCTCCTCCCCGGGACCGGTTGTCCGGGTCGGGGGCGCCACGATCGGCTTGCAGATCGGAGAGGCGGAAGAAGCGAAAATCGAGAGAAAAGCGTGGCGTTGCCGTCTGGTTCGGGAGAGTCTGGTGCAGGTGGGCGGCGGAGAAGAAAAGCAGGCTGTCGGGGGCCAGAACCACGTCGTGAACGCGTCCCGCCGGCGGCTGCAACGCTCGCGGATAGGGTGAGACAGGGTCGCTCGCGGTGCGGCCAAAGCCGCCTCGCTCCAGAAATGCGAGACCGTCGAACAGGTGGGAATCGTTCTCGACCGGTGTCTCGAAGGCGTCGAGATAGAAGCGGAAGCTGTTCCGTTCGTCCACCTCGACCAGCGGCATCCAGCCGTTGAGTTGACCGCGCGGGTTGCCGTACCAGGTGTCGCGATGAGCATAGAACGCTGGCGCCGCCGCCGGGTTCCGCTCCAACCCTGGAGAGACGGCGCGTAGCCTCAGGGTGTCCAGGAAGAGGTCGTGGTCGAGTTCGATCCCGGCCTCCGCAAGGCAACTTATCGCCAGGCTGCGACCCTCGGGCTCTTCTCCAACCGCCTCCCGAGCCCCGCTCAGCGCCTGCCGGAACTCCTCGGCGGAGAGGTCCGCCGGAGAGGCGCCGAAGTGAGCAAGCACCAGCTTTCGTGCCCAATCTCCCAGGGCGCGG
Source organism: Vulcanimicrobiota bacterium (assembly GCA_023447635.1). Taxonomy (GTDB): domain Bacteria; phylum Vulcanimicrobiota; class Xenobia; order Xenobiales; family JADMJV01; genus JAEXNA01. Next base: position 8,067 of record JAEXNA010000143.1, read on the forward strand.
CGAGGCGCTGAGGGCGGGCAGCTGACCAGGTCGCCGGAGAAACAGCGTTCGAACATCAGTTGAACTCCCTTTGCAGATAGTAGCTCGAAAGGAGCCAGAGCAGGGCGGGCTCCCACTCCCAGGAGTCCGGCCCTTCCAGGGACTCGAGACGCTTCAGCGTGGCGAGGGTTCGTCCGGGATCGACGTAGGGGTGGGGATCGGTGCGAACGACCTGCTCGACGACCCCGATTAGACTTCTCCCCAGAGGTGGAGCCATGAACGGGTGCTTGGGGCGGGTAGAGATGGCGGGGGTGAGGCGAGAACCGAGCGCCTGCCTCAGCACGCCTTTGCCCGGGGCTGCGGTGACGAGAGACAGCGGAAGACGGGCGGTCGTTTCCCACAGATGGTGGTCCAGGAACGGAGGCCTCCCCTCCACCGAGTGAGCCATCTCGCAGCCGTCGCCCAGCGTTTCGAGGATGTAGGAGCGCAGGGCGGTGCCTGACCAGAGATCCCTCGAGATCTCCAGCGGGGAGCCGCTCGGTGCAAGCTCTTCCAGGGTCTCCAGGAAGGGGTCGCGGTGGTCGTAGGCCTGCAAGAAGTCGCGCTGTAGGAAAGCGGTAATACGCTGCCCTAGCTGCCATTTGGCGGCCCAGACTTGAGGACGAAACCCGAGCTCTTGCTCTACCTTCGTCAGTCCGTAAGCCTCGCCTCGAGCCTGCAGGATGCCAAGGCCGGCGGGGTCGCGCAGGGGATCGCCGGTGGAATGACCGGGCATTTGGGAGACAAAATGCGGGTAGCCGAAGAGCAGTTCGTCCGCACCTTCGCCCGTCAGAACCACGCGATGCCCGGCCTCGGCGATGGCCCGGGTCAGAGCGAACTTGGCGGGTCCGTGCGCGTTGACCATCAGGCCCAGAGTGCCTCGCACGGCCTGTTCTAGATGCTGGAGCAGGGTGGGTCCGTCCAGGGTCAGGACGCTGTGATGAGCTACGCCGGACCTGACGGCCTGCTCCCTGGCCAGGGCGCCTTCGGAGTAGGAGTAGTCCTCGGTGGGGAAGTCGACGGAGAAGGCGTGAAGGCTGGAGGCGGGGGTCGTCTCTGCGGCCAGAGCCAACACCGACGCGCTATCGACGCCGCCGCTCAGCATGACGGCTGTCGTCGAGCCTTCCCGAACGCGTAGCGCGACCGCCTCGCGCAAGGCGGTATGAAAGTCTCCCACCGGATCGTCGGTGGCGTTTTCTTGCAGTCGCGGAGGGGTCCAGTATCGATGTTGAGTGAGTCTGCCCTCCGGGGTAACCTCCAACCAGTGACCCGGCGGAACCTCCTGGATGCCTTCGAAGAGTCCGTGGCGGAACGAGGGGTACTGGGTCGAGGCGGCCTGCCAGAAGCCGTCGTCGGACCAGCCTCGGGGAAGGCCGAGGGCCCATAAAGCGGACGGTTTGGAGGCGAAAAAGACGCTGTTTCGATGGCGAGCCCAGTACAGCGGCTTCACGCCGAAGCGGTCGCGGGCGGCGTAAGTGGTTCCCTTCTGACGATCGTGGACCAGGAAGGCGAACTCGCCTCTGAGACGGCTCAAGGTGTGGGTCAGGTCGTCGTCCTGCCAGGCCTGGGCCAGAGCCCAGGAGTCGCTGGTGGTGGCCGAAGTCTGGTGTCCGTAAAACTCGCCGTTGACCACGGCTACGAAGCGGTCGCGCCAGTGGAAAGGCTGGGCTCCGTGAGCAGGGTTGTTGATGGCGAGCCGGGTATGACCGAGTGTGACGCCGGGCCCGGACCACTGATCGGTGCCGTCGGGGCCCCGGGAGCGAAGGGCCCGCAGGGCGGGGGAGAGGTCGGCGGTGGCGGCAGGGCCCAGGACCGCGACGATGCCGCACATCTACTCTACAGGCTCCGGGAGGAAGAAGGTTTTGCGGGGGCCTTCGCCTTCCGCGATGGCCTCTTTCC
>JAEXNA010000133.1 GCA_023447635.1 Vulcanimicrobiota bacterium
GCGAAGAGAGCAGCAACTCGCGCCTGCGTAGCGACGTCAGCTCGCTGCAAAGCCGCGAAAGCAGCCTCGAGCGCGACCTGAACAACTGCCGCGCGGAAAAAGAAGCCGCCAAGCGTCGCGAAGAAGAGCGTCGCCGTCGCGAAGAAGAAGAGCGTCGTCACCGTGACGGCAGCAACAACGGTGGGGGCGGCGGCGGACATCGCGACGGCAGCAACCACGGCGGCAATGCTGGTGGTGGACACCGCGACGGCAGCAAATGGGGCTAAAAGGTTATCCCGTTAAGGGTCCTTTCAGCCAGACAAGATAGACTTAACACAAGGTACCGCCAAAGCGGACCTTTCGGCCACCAAATAAGGGGAAGACCATGAATATCAGCCAAGCCACTTCATTCTTGAGAACCAGCCTGAACACCGGAAAAGACTTCGGTCCCGGCGTCGACAAAGCTCGCGCCGAAGCCGACCGCGTCGACAGCGAACTCGGACGTATCCACGCCGACACCGTCGACATCAAAAAGGAAATCTCCGAGCTGGCCGCTGATTCGACCCTGAAGCCCCCGTCCTTCAAGGATGTCTCGAACAAGCAGCTGATTATGGCCACCACCTCGGGTGGCGCCGTTCTCGGCGGCGCGGTCGGCGTGCTCAACGCGGTCACCGCTGGGCCTGCCGGCGTGACCTTCAACGAGGTCAAGCACGACATCGTGCAGCCCAAGCTCAACGGCACCGGCTTTGATATCAAGACCTACACCGCTGGCGGCACCCCGACCAACCCGCAGGGCTGGGACGTCGACATCACCCGCCGCGCTCTGGTCAACGAAAAGGTCGGCGAGTACACCACCCGCGAAGCCGTGGGCGCTTCGACCACCAACATTCTGCTCTCCGGCGCTCTGGGCATCGGCATCGGTGCCGCCGCTGGAGCCGGCATCGGTCTGCTCGGCGTCGGTCTGCGCAAGGCCATCAAGCAAGAGTACAACGGCGCTGAAGAGCGCAAGACCGAAGGCGACACCAAGGTTCTGATCGGCGCGGGCGCCACCGGTGCCGTCATCGGCGCCGCCGCTGGAGCGCTCTCTTCGGTACTGCAGTCGAACACCGCCACCTACGAAACCCAGAGCATCGGCTACGAGAACAAGGTCATCGGCCAGGTTCCCCGTGGTGACGGCAACGGTGGCGGCGGATTCTACATCCCCAACACCGACGGCAACAAAGTTCCCGCCAACGCCGAAGCCGTGCAGCGTCTGATGAACGGCAACATCGACCGCCTGGCCCGCGACGGCTACCGCAACGTCGACCACCTGCGCCCTGAAGATATCAAGGCCAACGTGCCCGAGCGCGGCCTGTTCGGTGGACTCGACATCAAGACCGAGAAGAAGACCGCTGACGTCGGCCCCGGCCTGGTCAGCTCGATCGCCGGCGGCGCCGCCATCGGTGCGGTCACCGGTGTAGCCGGTGGTGTTCTGCTCAACGTTCTGCGCAAAACGATGTAGCTCTCACTGGATTGGCCCAAACGGCCTCTCTGGAGCGAAAAAAAGAGACTCGCCACACGGCGAGTCTCTTTTTTTGGTCCACAGGCCCTAAAGCCTATATCCAGGCCCCTCTGGGCGGCCTCCTCTCTTGGTTACTCAAACTTTCTAGGCCAGTCGAGCCATCAGGTCGCTGAAGCTGTTCTTGTGCTGGTTGGCGCGGCGGCGGCGCTGGACGGCGGCCCAGGTGATGGCGGGGGCGTTCCCTACGTCGTTGGGCGACGTCGTCTTCTCCTTCACGGCCAGCTGTAACGACTGGCTGTAAGGCTCCTGAGCGGTCCGTTGGGTCATCTTCATCCTGGGTCTCTCCTCGTCTTTCTCTGAACGTAGAGTAACCCGACCCGCTGAGACTCAGCGGAAGTGAAGCTGAGAAGTTCCTGAGAGCGGCAGACAGAGCGAGAAAAGTTTCAACGTGATCGCGGTCAACATTACCGACGATGCCGGTACAACACCGCGCCTCCGCCGGGACACGACCCCTCCCCAGAGAATCGCAAGCCGATCCGTTCCTCCCCCAGCTAGGAGGAACATCGCAGTGTCTCAAAAAATGAAAATAACTCAAATTTCAAACTGGAGTGCCGCACGTGTCCTGGAACAGCTCCTTCGAACACCCCGATTCCCGCCGCCGGATGGCCGACCTGGTCGACAAGCCCGGATTCGCCGCCCCCCTGCCGTTCGCCGAGCCCGAACTGCCGATGGCCTCCACCTCGGCCGCCTTCCCGGGCTCGATGTCCCGCCTGCTGCAGGGCCCCTTCGTGATGGACGGCGATCTCTGCGACATCATGCCCGGCGCGGAAGCGGTCGTCCTGGTCAGCCCCCGTGGGGAGAAGATCCTGATGCAGAACGAAGGTCGCGTGACTTTTCATGTGCCCGCCGGATGGCGCTTGCTGGTGGGTTCGAAACCGCTGCGCTCCGAGGGCACCGTGAAGCGCTACGTCAAGGTCGGCGACTCGGTCGAAGAGGTCGAAGGCACCCAGTCCATGCTCTGCCTGGAAAACATCCCCGCCCTCTATCACGAAGCCGACCCCTTCGGCCCGCGCCGCTAGCCGTCCCCGCGCCGGAGGCCGGACGAGAAGGCAGCGGGCACCCTGGGAGCGAAGCCCCGGCTCATGCTACCCAGTGAAGAACAATGCATCATTCATCGCGAACGAGCCATCCGCTTGTTCGACGAGTGCCGGGTCAAAGACGCCCTCCTGGAACTGAAGGAGTCGCTCAAGCACGACATGCGCGACGCTGCCTCGCTGCGTCTGCTGGGCCAGATCTTCGGAGAGGCCGGTTACCACGAGCCCGCCGCCTCGTACGCTCAGAGAGCGGTCGCCGAAGACTACACCAACCTCGACGGTTGGCTGACCCTGATCACGATCTACGCTCGCCTGGGTGGCGCCTACTTCGACCTGGCGCTCGAGCAGGTCGAGATGGCCCGCTCCGTTCTGGGAGACCAGGCGCATCTTAGCTATCTCGAAGGCAACATCTACGCCCAGAAGGGCCAGAAGCCCGAAGCTCAGGCCGCCTTCAAAAAGGCCCTGGAACTGCAGAGCGACCACCCCTTCGCCCAGCACGACCTGGCCGCCGTCAGCAGCTAGGGCAGCCAGTAGACCAGCGCGGCCCAGGTCGGCACGAATCCTAAGACAGCGCCACCTACCCCCTGAGAGGGATGGTGGCGTTTTCTATAGGCGCGCGCCCAAACCAGCGGCACCTGCAGCAGCAGCCACCAGGGGCTCCAACCAAGAATGGCGATAGCCCCGGCCAGGCATCCGCTCAGCCCTCCGGTGTGCACCGAAATCTTCCAGGACTGCGAGATCCGCGCAAACAAGGCGCCATTGAACAGCACCACCGTCGCGTAAAGACTCAGGGGAAAGGGCGCCTGCACCAGCCAGAGCGCCGCCGCCTGCAGCGCCAGGCCGACGAGCCCGGCTAGAAACGGACCCCGGCGCTGCTCCAGCAACTTCACGTGCATATCGGTAATCCGCCCGGAGTAGACGTTGACCCCGATGTAGACCGCAGGCACGCCGGCAGTGCATCCTACGCAGAGCAGATAGAGCTTCAAGAACTCCCAGCGGTCGGCCGCTAACTCTCCGATCAGAAGGGCGGCAAACAGCGGAACCAGGACGAACGGGCTCAGCAGACCCGACAGCAGCCAGGCCAGCCGGGCAGGCCACATTTGCAAAGGAGCGCGCATCAGAGGTTGCCACTTCGCACTTTCCGCGGTCCTAGCCTACCGAGGCAGCATTCTCGCTTCGCCACGCCTGACAGGAAGCCTTATCGACTCCCAGGGAACTCTTGCCACGAGGTATTTTTCGTCTTCCGTCCAATTGGTCCGTAATGGCCAAAAAACGCTCTTTCTACGAGAACGAATATACCAGACAGGTCGAAGAAGCTGTCTTCGACCAGCGCGGCTACGACGAACGGAAAGTCCAGCAGAAGAAAAAGGTCCTGGCGGAAAACCAGCGCCATAAGGGCCTCGTCCGCATCTTTATGTTCCTCTGCCTGCTTGGTGTGACCGTAGTGGCCTACCGCCTGATCAACCTCGACCCGGACAACGCCGCCCCTATCGCCGTGATCCTGACCGGCGCCGCCCTGCTCTACCAGTTCGTTCGCTGGATCAACAAGTAGCTCAGGCGTCCTTGGCCTCTCCAACAAAACGGAAAAAGCTCAACCGGGTCTCCCCAAACTTCTTCTCACGATAGAGTTCCCAGCCGTCCACCGCCGCGTAGGGCGTCTTGTGATGATGCTCGACCACCAGCAAGGCGCCGGGGCTGGCTAAACGCGCCGCTTCCGGCAGCAGCCTGGACCAGTCCCTCCAGTCGTAGGGCGGGTCGGCCCAGAAAAGGTCGAACGGTCCGCTTAGCCCGGCCAGCGCCTGGGGAAGCTGCCCCTTGTTCAGCGACCACTCCCCCTTCACCCCGGCCAACCGCTGCTGCAGCGCCCTCGCCACCGGCGGCGCGCCTTCGACGAAGGTCACCGAAGCCGCCCCCGCTTCGAGAAACCCGATCCCTACCTGCCCCGTTCCGGCGAACAGATCCATCGCTCGAGCGTCCGGCAGGTCCGGCGCAAGGATAGCCAGCAGCGCTTCCAGCGTCTTGGATGTGGTGGGGCGCACGCCTTTCAGCGGCTTGCCCGCTCCCGGTCGACCCATCAGTGCACCAACTCGGCCGTGCGTTCGGCCCGCAGATGAAGATGTTTGCGCAAAACGCCCTCGGTGTGCAGATCGGGGTCCCGGCCGATCAGATACTGAGCGTCCTCCCGGGCCTGCTCTAACAGCAGCAGGTCGCGGGTCAGATCGGCCACCTGAAACTCGGGGAAACCGCTCTGGCGCAGGCCGAAGTAGTCGCCGGGGCCGCGAATCTGCAGATCCTCTTCGGCCACGTCGAAGCCGTCGGACAGTTCGGCGATCGCCTTCAGACGGCGCATCCCGTCCGCGCTCTTGGCGTCGGCCATAAAGATACAGCGCGACTGATGGGCGCCACGGCCGACGCGTCCGCGCAGCTGATGCAGTTGGGACAGGCCAAACCGGTTGGCGTCCTGCACCAGCATCACGGTGGCGTTGGGCACGTCCACCCCGACCTCGATCACCGTGGTCGAGACCAGAATGTGGTGCTCGCCTTTGCGGAACGCTTCCATCACGGCCTCTTTCTCGACCGCCTTCATCTTCCCGTGCAGCAGAGCTACCGAGTAGTCGGGGAACACCTCTTCGGCCAGCACCTTGTACTCTTCCACCGCCGAGGTCGCTTCGACCGTCTCGCTCTCTTCGATCAGCGGGCAGATGATATAGGCCTGGCGGCCTTCGCCCAGCTCTTGCTTGATGTCGGCATAGACTTTTTTGCGCTTCGAGAACGGCACCGATTCGGACTTGATCGGCTGGCGACCCGGCGGCAGTTCGTCGAGCTTCGACACCTCGAGCTCGCCGTGCACGGTCAGGGCCAGCGTGCGCGGGATCGGGGTCGCCGTCATGACCAGCAGGTCGGGATTATGCATATGGCCTTTCTGGCGCAGCACCGTTCGCTGCAAGACGCCAAACTTGTGCTGCTCGTCGACCACCACCAGCGACAGCTTGGCAAACTCGACGTCGGGCTGGATCAGGGCGTGGGTGCCCACCGCCACGTCCAATTCGTGGGCGGCCAGCTGAGCCTTGACCCCGTCCTTGACCTTCTTCTTCAAAGAGCCCGAAAGGAACCCCATGCGGATGCCGGCCTGAGCCAGCAGCGGGCCCAACTTCTGGTAGTGCTGTTCGGCCAGGATCTCGGTGGGAGCCATTATCACCGCCTGATAACCCTGCTTGACGGCAGCCCAGGCGGCGAACGCCGCGATGGCCGTTTTGCCGGAGCCGACGTCGCCCTGCAGCAGGCGGTTCATCGGCACCTTGCCCTGCAGGTCGCCCACCACTTCTTCGGCCACCCGCTTCTGGGCCCCGGTTGGCTCGAACGGAAGCAGGCCGAAAAACTCCCGAGGCTCCATCCGCTCGGGTCGATAGACGGTCTGCCGAGGCTCTAACTCTCGGGTGCGGCGCTGCAGGCTGATCTCGACCTGCAGCAGGAACAGCTCTTCATAAGCCAGCCGTCGGCGCGCTTCGGACAGGCCGATCGGGTGAGTAGGAAAGTGGTACTCCAGGATGGCGGCGCTGCGGTCCAGGAAACCGCGCCGCTGGCGCACCCAGTCCGGCAGGGGGTCCGAGAGGCGAGGCGCCATGCCCGGCACCACCTGCATCATCAGCGAGCGCAGCCACTTCTGGGACATCCGCGCGGTGGCGGGATAGACCGGCACCCAGCGTCCGGCCAGCGGGAACGGTTCGTCTTTCCCCTCCAACTCGGGCGAGCTGATCTGGGGTCGAGCGTACTTCATCTCGACCTTACCAAAAGCCGAGACCTCGAGCCCGGTTTTCAGGCTGCTCATAATCCACTTCTGGTTGAACCAGATCAGGTCGACCACTCCGTCCGGGGTGTAGAGGGGGCAGGTCACGATGGACAGCCCCTTGCGCGGCTCGCGGTGGGACAGCTTTCCCAGCTTGCCCTGTACCACCATCAGTTCGCCTTCTTCTACGGTGGCGGCGGTGGCGATGCGGGTCCGGTCCTCCCAGCGACGAGGCAGCAGGCTGACCAGGTCACCCACCGTGTTCACGCCGATCTTCCCCAAGAGCTCGGCCAGCTTGGGCCCAACCCCTTTGACGTAGGTCACCTCGGTGCCCAGGTTGATGGTAGAGCTCAAAGCCTGGGGCGCCTCGACCTTGCGCAGCTCCAAAGGCTGCTTCTGGTCGCCCAGCAGACGGCCGACCTGCAGGCCGACCTCGGTCAGCAGATGGCGGCGTGCTTCGCGGTTGAGTTTGAGGTAGGCGTCCCCCTCCAACCCCCGGCCCACGGCTCGCAGATGCTGCGCCTCGTCGGCCTCGGGAAGTTGGCGCAAGGCGGTCTTCCAGCGCTCTAACAGTTCGGGGATGTCCTCGGAGTTGCGGCAGCCTTCGCGGTACTCGGTCCGTAAAACGTCACGGAACCGCTCTAACAGGGAACGGCCCTGACGGGAAAGAGCGAGCGCCATGGGGGGAGAGGCCTTCGGGGCAGGTCAGCTAGACCTGCACCCCGGTGGGGTTCAAGCTTTCGGCGATGTAGCCCAGCACGCCGCGCTCGAGCGCCTCTTCCGCCACGCGGACGCCGTTGGCCACCGTTTCCGAGTCGGCCCGTCCGTGACACTTGATCACCATGCCTTTGAGGCCCAGCAGCATCGCGCCGCCGTGATCGGTGTGAGAGATATCCTGTTTCAGGCTGCGCAGCGAAGGGCGAAGCAGCGCCCCGCCCATCTTGGCTCGGGCGTTCGAAGTAGCGGCCTCGCGCATCCGCTTCATGATGAATTCCGACATCGCCTCGGCGGTTTTGAGCATCATATTGCCCACGAAGCCGTCGCACACGACCACGTCGGCCTGCCCCTGGAAAAATCCGGTGGGCTCGATGTTGCCCATAAAGTTCAGCTCTTTGGCGGCGGCCAGAAGTTCGTACGACTGCACCACCAGGCTGTTGCCCTTACCGACTTCGGTGCCGATGTTCAGCAGGCCGACCCGAGGGCTCTTGACCCCCAGCACGCGGCTAGAGTAGGCCACCCCCATGTGGGCGAACTGTAGAAGATATTCCGGCTTGCAGTCGGCGTTAGCGCCCAGGTCTAGAGCCAGAGCGGGCCGCTTTTCGGTCGGCAGCACGGCGGTCAGAGCGGGCCGTCGAACGCCTTTCAGACGGCCGATCTCGAGCAGCGCAATCTGGTGCAGAGCCCCCGTGTTGCCGGCCGAGACCAGCGCCTGAGCGCGCCCCTCGTTGACCAACCGAGCCGCCACCACGACCGAGGCCTGGTCCCGTCGGCGCAAGGCCGGTCCGGGGTGCTCGTCCATGCGGATCACGTCGGTGCAGTGGACGATCTCGATGTTTTTAGGCACGAAACGTTTGGGGAGCTGGCTTTCGATAGCCTTCTGCTCTCCGACCAGAAGAAGGGTAGCCTTCAGCCCTTTGGCGGCCTTCAGGGCTCCCTTGACAATTTCGGTGGGGGCGTGATCCCCACCCATGGCGTCGACCGCGATCGTCATCGCGGGCTACATTAAACATTCCCCCGCGCGGACTCCTGCCATTTCGGCCCCGGAGCGAGCTTTTCGCCCGCACGGAAATCCGCCCCGGCCCTCGCGAGAGGCCGGGGCGGTCGAGCCTGTCGGGTCAGGCAGCGAAAAGCTCGGTCGGGACCCGCCCGCTGCGCTGTCGCTCGCGCAGCGAAACGTAGCCCCGCTTGGCGATCACCAGGTGGTCGAGCAGGCTGAAGCCCAACAACCGAGCGGCCTGATCCAGCCGTCGAGTCAGCGCCATATCTTCCGCCGACGGCTCCGGGTCGCCGGACGGGTGGTTGTGAGCCACCAGCAGCGCCGAAGCGGCGTGAGCGATAGCTGGGCGGAACACCTCGCGGGGATGAACCAGGCTGGCATCCAGAGTGCCGACCGAGATCGTCTCGGCCGCGATCAGGTGACGTCGGGTATCCAGATAGAGAGCGTAAAAGTGCTCCTTCTGCAACGCCTGCATCCAGACCAGGTGGCCCAGCGCGTCGCGCGGCTCCAGGATGGGACAACCCCGGTTCAACACCGTGCGGCGCCCCAACTCTAGCCCGGCCAGCAGCGCCGCCGCTTTGGCCGGGCCCATCCCTTTGATGGCGGTCAACTCGTCCATCGAAGGCAGCCCATCGCGTGGTAGTAGGGGGAAAAGGCTGCCCTGAAGCTCTCGGGCCAGGCTGCCCACCGGGGCTCCGGGGCCTCCCGATCCTAAAGAGAGACAAAGCAGGTCGTGTTCGTCGAGGTAGCGGATCTCGCCCAGCCGCTTCAATTTTTCGCGCGGTCGGGAGCTGTGGGGAAGGTCCCCCATCCTGGGGTCCGAAGAGTCGCTCGGGTTCAGTTGGTACATCTCGTGGGGCTCCTTTTCTGCCCCCATTCCTGGGGTTTCTCGTGATATCTTAGGGCTCCCAGGTAACCGCCTCGTTGCCGAGAGATGAGCAGACTGTTTCCAATGTATTGCTAAATTTTGAACCGAAAGGCGTACGATGACCACCCATCTCTCGTTCAATCCCGCCACCAACGGCGTCTTCTCTCCTCCCCCGCCCCTCAACGAGCCCGTCCAGGAGTACACGCCCGGCTCGCCCCAGAAGGGCTACCTGAAGCTAGCTCTCGAAGAGATGGCCAACCGTCAAGCCGACGTCCCGCTACGCATCGGCGGCGAAGCCGTTCGCACCGACGACCTGGGCGAAATCCGCGCGCCTCACAAGCACGACCTGCTGCTGGGCCACTTCCACAAGGCCGACGACGCCGCCGTGGACAAAGCGATCGCGGCCGCCCAGGCCGCCAGCCACGACTGGCAGCGCACCCCCTGGCAGGACCGCGTCGCCATCTTCCTGCGCGCCGCCGAACTGTTGCGCGACACCGCCCGCAACGCGCTGAACGCCGCCACCATGCTGGGGCAGAGCAAAACCGTGCAGCAGGCCGAGATCGATTCCGCTTGCGAGCTGATCGACTTCTTGCGCTTCAACGCCCACTTCGCGCACCGCCTCTACTCCGAGCAGCCCCAGTCCGGTCCGGCCGAATGGAACCGCACCGACTACCGCGCGCTGGAAGGGTTCGTCTACGCGGTCACCCCGTTCAACTTCACCGCCATCGCCGGCAACCTGCCGTCCTGCCCCGCCATGCTGGGGAACACGGTGGTCTGGAAGCCCGCTTCTACCGGTATGCTGAGCGCTCACTATATCATGACGCTGTTCCGCGAAGCCGGCCTGCCGCCGGGCGTGATCAACATGATCGGCGGCTCGGGCGAGCAGATCAGCAACAAGGTGCTGGCTCACCCCGACCTTGCCGGCGTGCACTTCACCGGCTCGACCGAAGTTTTCCAGGGCATCTGGAAGACGGTTGGCAACAACATCGCCAACTACCGGACCTACCCTCGCCTGGTCGGCGAAACGGGCGGCAAAGACTTCGTGGTGGCGCACCCCAGCGCCGAGCGCAGCGAGCTGATCGCGGCGCTGATCCGCGGCGCCTTCGAGTACCAGGGGCAGAAATGCTCGGCCGCCTCGCGCGCCTACATCGCCCAGTCGGTGTGGGACGACATCAAGGATGAACTGGCCGAAGAGACCGACGGCCTGACCATGGGCGACGTCAGCGACTTCCGCTACTTCATGGGCGCCGTGATCGACCGCAACGCCTTTACCCGCATCACCGGCTTCATCGATCGGGCCAAGGCCAACGACAAGGTCGAAGTGATCGCCGGCGGCGACTATAGCGACGAAGAAGGCTACTTCGTTCGTCCCACCATCCTGCTCACCACCGATCCCAAGTGCGAATCGATGGAGCACGAGATCTTTGGCCCCGTGCTGACGATCTACGTCTACCCCGACAGCGAGTTCGAAGAAGTGCTGAAGCTGTGCGACAGCACTTCGCCCTACGCCCTGACCGGCGCCATCTTTGCTCGCGACCGTTCGGCCATCCTCAAGGCTTCGGACGCTCTGCTGCACAGCGCCGGAAACTTCTACATCAACGACAAGCCCACCGGCGCCGTGGTTGGCCGCCAGCCGTTCGGCGGCGGTCGCGCCTCGGGAACCAACGACAAAGCGGGCAGCTTGCTGAACCTGCTGCGCTGGATCTCTCCCCGCACCATCAAGGAGAACCTGCGTCCCCCGCTCGAGCACGTCTACTTCCACCAGCTGGAAGCCTGATGGCCAAGAGCGGGTTCCCGCTAGAGAAAGAGGGGCCGCGTCCGGACGTTCCGGGCGCGAGCCCCTCTTTTCTTGTCGTGGCCGGGGGCCAGGAGCCGAAGCCCGAGCGCCTGCGAGCCCTGCTTCCCCCATCGAGCACGGTCATCGCGGCTGACGGCGGATGGCGTCTCTGCCAGCAGCTTGGGCTGAAGACGGACCTGCTGGTGGGTGATATGGACACCCTCCGGCCGGAGGAGGTGGAGCAGGCGCGGTTGGAGGGCACCGAGGTGCGGCGCTACCCGGCCGACAAAGACGAAAGCGACCTGGAGATCGCTATTCTGGGCGCTCACGCGATGGGAGCCCGAAAGCTCTCGCTGCTGGGAGCCCTGGGAGGGCAGTGGGACCACTGCCTGCTGAACCTGCTCGCTCCATTATCGCTATGCCACTCCCTGGGCATCTGGGCCCGACTGCTGACCTCGGACGCCGAGATCTATCTGCTCCCGCCGGGCAACTACCGGCTGACCGGCCAACAGGGCACCAGAGTCTCTCTAGCCGCCCTCTCGCCTCTGGTCGAAGGGTTGACCCTGAGCGGCTTCCTCTACCCTTTAGAGGGCGCTACGCTCGCTCGTAAGCAGACCCTGGGCCTGGCCAACGCCGTCCGCGAACCTCAAGCGAGCCTTAGCCTGAGCGCGGGAGAAATCATGTTGGTCATGATCCGAGAGTGACCGTTCATGACCTTGACAAAACAGGTCATGGCAGAATATAAATGTGCCTACGTTATGCCCGCCAGGGGATGACCATGCCCTCCGAACGGGGCAAATCAACAAGAGGGACCGCCCAACATGGATTACAAAGGAAGACGCGGCCGTAGACCCAGACGCAAAGTCTGCTACTTCTCGGCCAACAAGATCACCACGATCGACTATAAAGATCTCGGTCTTCTCCGCAAGTTCGTGTCCGACCGTGGAAAAATTCTTCCTCGCCGGATCACCGGAACCTCGGCGAAATACCAGCGTATGCTGGCTAACGCCGTGAAGAGAGCGCGTTTTCTCGCCCTTCTCCCCTACGCGGACTAGACCACTCCTTTCACCAGGAGTGCGAAAAGGCGACCGGTTTCCGGTCGCGGTTTTGTTTTGTGGGGTGATGGGGGGGGGTTAGCCGGG
>JAEXNA010000135.1 GCA_023447635.1 Vulcanimicrobiota bacterium
CAATCGAGCCGACGGCCGTAGCCGTCGGTAAGGTCGGGGCGGTAGGGTGGTCGGCGGAAGTCGCTGGTGCTTCAATCGAGCCGACGGCCGTAGCCGTCGGTAAGCGGCCTCGCGGTCCGACGGTGCGGAACTCCAGGGGCACGCTTCAATCGAGCCGACGGCCGTAGCCGTCGGTAAGCGCCGTCGGCGCTCATCGCCAGTAGCTGCTGGGCGGCGCTTCAATCGAGCCGACGGCCGTAGCCGTCGGTAAGGGATCTGCTTAGTCTCGGCATAAAGAGATCCTCTTTGCTTCAATCGAGCCGACGGCCGTAGCCGTCGGTAAGGGCCGAGTCATGGCCGATCGCGGCGGACTAGGTGACGTGCTTCAATCGAGCCGACGGCCGTAGCCGTCGGTAAGAATCGATGGAAGTTGCAGCGATGCTGACCGCCGCGCAACGGAACGTGTCAAGGAGTTTGAGACAGGTCTGCTCGCTAGTTTAGCGAGCTTTCGGTAGCAACTTTCCCACCCTCGGTGGTAGGTCGGTTGATGTAAACGGCACGCTCGAGCACCTTCAGCTTGGGCGGACCGTTGACGTAACGCTCAGGATGCTCCGCGTAGGCCTTGAGCATCGTCTGGTGTCTGCTGGCTAGCGCCGCGTCGGCATTGCCCAAATGCACTGTAGCCGGGGTCAAGTATAGAATGCCGGAGTGGCAGTGCCTTCGATTGTACCAGGGAAAGAACGTTCTGCAGAAACTCAAGGCGTGCTCGAATCCGCCGAAGCGACGCGGAAATTCGGGATGAGACTTGGTGGTCTTGAAGTGGCTCTCGATGAAGGGGTTATCATTGCTGACGTGAGGCCGACTGTTGCTTTTTCGGATATCCAGCGAAGCGAGTAAGTTTATTACAGGCAACGACTGCATGGCCGCTCCACGGTCTGAATGGATCGTCAGTTGGTTCGGCGGAATGCCTTCGCGCCGGCAGGTTTCCTCGATGAATTGCTCCGCGAGTTCGCCACTTTCTCGGTATGCCAGCATCCATCCGACCACGTATCGGCTGAAGATGTCGATCATGACGTAAAGGTGGTAATACTCGAATTTCCCGGGCCCTTTGAGCTTGGTTATATCCCAGGTCCATACCTGATTGGGGCCAGTCGCGACAAGCTCGGGGCGAACGTATAGAGGGTGGCGAAGCTGATTGCGTCGCTCCTTGACCTCGTCATTGTCCGCCAGGATTCGATAGCAGGTTCTGACCGAGGCTAGGTAGGTTCCACGGTCGAGAAGCGTGTGGACCATCTCAGACGGTGAACTGTCGATAAATTCGTCACTGTGGAGATGATCCAGCACCGCTTGGCGCGTCTCAGGCGGAAGAGCACGAGGAGAGGGGGCTTTCGGTTTTGCGTCTTGTTCAGGGGGAGGGGTCATGGCTCGATAAAGATTCGCTCGAGGGACATCAAGACACCGACACGCCTCTGACGTGTTCCCGAGCTCCTTGCCGAGGTCAAGGACGGCCTCCATCACTTGATGTCGCCCTTCGCCTGGTCCGAGAACTGACTGTAGATCTCGCACAGTTTTTTTTGGGCCGAAATAATCATACCAGCCTGCTCCAGCTTCTTGACCAGCTTGGCGTTCTCAAGCTCAAGGCGCTGCACTTCCTTGGACTCAGCGGAGCGCGGCGCTGGGCCACGCTGAGGAGCGCCACCGCTCAAACTGAGCGTTCCTTCGTCTCGTTGCCTTCTCCACTCCGAAATGCTCGAGGAATACAGGCCCTTGCGTCGCAAATATGCACCGGTCTCTCCTTTGGGCAGGTTGTCGAGCTCGACCAGGATCTGTAGCTTCTGCTTGGCGCTGAAGGACCGTCGCTTGGCCTTGGCGGGAACAACCTCAGTATCTAGAATCTCGGAGGCCTTGCCACTGTTGGCGGTCCCGTTGGTGTGTGTGGACATCTACTTCCTACTTTCACCGCCCGCAATCGTGGCTCCCTTCGTCCAGGCGGTCCTTTCGGTCACCGGTCCAAAGGAGAGCTTAAACTCCTCACTGGATCTGTCTCACCTCATCTTGGCACAGGGGGAGGTTTCGAATAGAAAGAGGCGTCCGTCTTCGCTCTCGAAAATTTCATAGGTTAGACATCCGGCTTCAGCGTGCGTGGGTTCGACTAGCGAGAGTAAAGCCTCTCGTAGCTCAGGTCCCTTACCAGCTTGGGGCACCTTGATGCTTACAATATGAAGTTGGGTTTCGAAATTGGGGCCACCTTTGACGTCTTGGGCCTGTGCCGTCGGGGCCCACAGTGAGGTTAACGCGGACAAACAGGCGAAGGCCGTGACAGTCTGAATACGGACCTTGAAAGCTAGGCGTGCTAAGAGTTTCATTCTCGAACTCTAGAGTTCCAGTTGAGGCTCAGGATAGAAGTAAAGTTCTCGATTCTGAGCCGATCTTCCGCGATAAGATGGGCCTCGCGCACAGAGCCTTCGATTGGCCGACAGTGTTGACGGCGCTCATCTCGGCTGATGAAAAATCGCCTGCGGTTCGAATTCGAAATCAGATCTGAGAGATCCGGTTTGGCGGTTCTGCAGAGTCCTTGAGCGATTCCCTCGGGTCACCTAAGATGGTGTGATGAACCTGTCTCTAGATGATAGATTCGAAGAGCTCTTACAGGAGTTGGTAACCCGAATCGAACGGCTTTTGCCACATGACGGCCATTTCGATCTTGCCCCAGGAATCCGACTTTTTCGCAATTCCAAGCTTACTGAAGAGGTCTACGGCGAATCCAAATCAGCGTTCTGCGTGGTAGCTCAGGGGGCTAAAGAGATGTTCCTGGGTGGGACACGACATCGCTACGACACTCGCCATTATCTCCTCGCCACGGTCGATATGCCGCTGACGAGCATTCTGCTTGCTCCCGAGGAATCAAAACCGTTTCTGTCCATGCGGGTCGAGATAGAGCCGTCGCTTGTTCATTCTATCATGGTCGAGACGGGGCTATCTCTGGTCGAGCCGGGGGTCGACTGCCTGGCGCTTGGGGTCAGTCGGTTAGAGCCGGAACTGCTCGACGCCGCGCTCCGCCTTATGCGCCTTTCTGATGACCCAGCGGCTATGCCAGTATTGCTCCCGATGATCGTGCGGGAGATGGTCTTCCGGATTCTCCGAAGCGAGCAAGGGCCCCGGCTGTTGCAGATGGGTTCGCCAGGAGGTCACACTGCTCTTATCGCCCTGGCCCTCGAACGTCTTCGCCGGGATTTCGACCAGCCGCTGCGACTCGACGACCTGGCCAGCTCGCTAGGGATGAGCCGAACCAATTTTCATCACCACTTCAAGCTGGTCACCGACATGACGCCGCTACAGTTCCAGAAACAGCTGAGACTTCAAGAGGCTCGCCGCCTGATGCTCAGCGAAGAACTCACGGCAGCAAGCGCCGGTCAGCGAGTCGGCTACGACGACGCCTCGCACTTCAGCCGCGACTACAAGCGCCACTTCGGCCACTCTCCCGTGCGCGATGTCGAACGGCTTCGCGTCGCCGTCTCTTAGCGGCGGCAGCGGAGTCGGCTCGTCCCCACTGGGGCCCCATTGGGGACTTCGCCAGGCCATGGCCTACCGAGGCGGACCAACGGGCCGACCGGCCCGGAGCGGCAGGACCAGCATGGGTCTACGGGTCAGCGTCGACTCTCCAGCACCTGGCGTAGCGCCTCGGCGGCCCGCTTCGATTCGGCGACTCCAACCCTGGCCTTCAGGACGCTGACGTAGTCGCTCAACTGCGCCTCGCTCCAGCCAACGTTCAGGGAAAGCCCCAGATGAGCGTGCAACTGGGCTTCCGTTCCGGTCAGGCTGGCCAGTGCCGAAATGGTGGCCAACTCTCGAGTCTTGCGGTCGAGCACGTCGCGAGCAAAGATATCGGCGAACAGGTGCTCCTTGAGAAAGTCGTCGATCACCGGAGCAAACACGGCGTAGCCTGCAGGCGGCGGGATCTCTCGTTGAGCCGACAGGTCGGCGCGAACTCGAGCGCCGTAGGCGTTCCGGTCCAACCCCTCTGGCAGGGCGCTGGCCTCGCGCCCCAAGGGGTCCGAGACGCCTCGAGCCTGGCGCTCCTTCAGTACTCTCTCGAACGCTCCCAGTCCGTTCAGGCTTCGCGGGAAACCCGCGTAGGCGTACATCTGCACCTGAACTTCCTTGATCTCGTTGACGGTCAGGCCCGCCTCGAGCCCCTCCACCAGGGCTGCCTCCAGCCGGGGGATGTCGCCAGAGGCCGTGAAGGCCGCGATCGGGACGACAGCCCGTTCCTTCGAACTCATCGGCTCTGCCTCTGCGTTCCCGGCCATCGCCAGCATCACGTTCATCAGCAGCATAAGTGGAAATCTGCCGACCTCAGCCTTTCGGAAAAATCTCATGTTCATGTCTCCTATCGTCATTTGAAGTGTGCGAGCCGATAGTGGCGCTGAACACCACCAGCGACGCCGTTGCGCAGGCGCCGATCCCGACCTGCATCGGGGCGTCCGTCCAGCGGTGCAGCAGTCCCACTCCACCTGCCGCCGGGGCCGCTCCGCCGTACTGCATAAAGCCCAGCAGCGCCGAGGCCGTGCCGGCCTGATGACCCTGCTCGGCCAGCGCTCCAGCGGCAGAGTTCGGGAAGATGAACCCCTGGCAGCCCATAAAGACGAACAGCGGAAAGACCACGCCCAGGCCTCCCCAGTGCCCCAGCCCCATCGCTACCATCACGGCTCCCGCAGCCGTCCCCAGGTAGATCGAGCGCGCCAGCAAGGTGCGATAGCCGTGCTGGTCCAGCAGCCGCGCGTTCCACTGGGCCGAGAAGATCAGCGCCGACGCGTTCAGCCCGAAGAGCATGCTGAACGCTTTTGGACTCAGGCCCAGGCTCCCCATAAAAAGCGAGGCCGAACCGCTGACGTAGCAGTAGGCTCCGCCTTGAATCAACGTTCCGGAGAGCGCGTACGCCAGAAAGTTCTTATCCTGCGCCACGCCCTGGAATCGGCGCCACAGAGGTGCCCCCGAGGGTAGCGTCTTGCGCGGTGCGTCCCAGGGCAAAAGCCGGAGGACCGCCAGCCAAACCGAGGCGGCGAACAGCACCATAAAGGCGAAGTTGCCCCTCCAGCCGCCAATCTCGGCCAGCAGCTGACCGAGCAGCGGCGCCACGATAGGCGAGACCCCCATCGTGAGCATCACCAGCGAGAACACCTTCGAGGTCTCCTGCGGAGGGAACAGGTCACGCACGACCGCGCGCCCCACCACCATCCCCGAGCAGGCACCGTAAGCTTGCACGAAGCGCAGCGCGATCAACATCTCGACGGAATT
Source organism: Vulcanimicrobiota bacterium (assembly GCA_023447635.1). Taxonomy (GTDB): domain Bacteria; phylum Vulcanimicrobiota; class Xenobia; order Xenobiales; family JADMJV01; genus JAEXNA01. The sequence goes on from JAEXNA010000135.1 coordinate 5,278, forward strand.
CGAGAGAGCGCAGCCCAGGGAGGCCAGGAGGTAGATGGAGATGCCGACGAGCAGCGGCACTTTCCGCCCCACTCGGTCGCTCCAGGGGCCGTAGAAAAGCTGCCCAAGACAGAGCCCCACGAAGTACGACGCCATCGTTCCGCTGACCATGGCGGGGGTGGTGCGTAGCTCGCGCTCGATCGCCTGGAAGGAGGGCAGATACATATCGATGGAGAGGGGACCCAGAGCGGCCAACGCTCCGAGGAGCAGAATCAGGCACCGTCTCGTCGTAGGCTCTGTCGAGGGCATGCCTCTATGTTAGGGGGGAGGGGGCCGGCTGTCGCCGCCAACCTTGCTCAAGCTGTCGCAATTTTGCTTTGGATGGCCAGTCGTCGCTCTGCCAACGCCTGGTAGAGCCGACCTTTCCTACGGTTGGCCCAGGCGCTGGGCACGGTCGGGCATGCGGCCGACTTCAGCAGAGACATCGATCGGGTGAAATGCCGCACGGCGTGATAGAACTGGGCCTGCTTGGAGAGTGGAACCCCGCCGGCCGAGGAGCGGTGAAGTTTAACCGTTTGTTCGTCGCGAGGCTCGACCCCTCGTGCTACAATAGCCGGGAGAGCCGGCGCGAAGTGTGCGCCCGAGGCTCTCGACGCGAGGTGACCTGTGAGTGACTTGGATAGACTTCGTCAGGTGGTAGAGACCAATTTCCGGCTCAACGCGATGCAGATCCGCGAGCTAGGGCTGGAGACGCGGAGGCACCTCTCCGAGGTGAGACAAGAGTTGGCACGAGTGAGCCAGGCGATGTCTCACCTGGGAGACAAGGTAGAGAAGGTCGCTTACTCCTTTGCCGCCGGAATGGAGCAGCAGGCCGTCCGCCAAGAAGATACCTTGGAGGCCATCACCAAAGTGCTCGACAACAGCGTCGATCTGCACAAGATGATGGCCGACCACGAACGCCGCATCAGACGCCTCGAGGACGATCAGGCCAGCTAGGGGCAGCTGGGGGAGCAACCGGAAAGCTGCTCCTTGGACGCCCCGGGGCGCGCGGTCAGGTGGCCGATCAGGAAGCGACATCGGTCGGGCAAAATGCCGCACGGCGTGATAGAACTGGGCCTGACTGGCCTGAAACTGAGCCCCGTTTTACAACGAGCAGCATCCCTGATAGCATGCCGCTATGGCCCTCCCTCGCTACATCCCGCACTATACAGTCGAGGATTACTCCCTGTGGGAGGGGAGATGGGAGCTGTGGAGCGGGATCCCCGTCGCGATGAGTCCATCGGCCGATAAGCGTCACCAGAGGATAGCGGGCAACCTCCATTTCCTGGTCAAGAGCGCGCTCGAATCGCAGAGCTGCGATGGCTGTGAAGTCTACTTCGAACTTGATTGGGTGGCGACTCCCGACACCGTCTTCCGGCCCGACCTTCTTGTTGTCTGCGCTGACAAGCCCTCGCGCTACCTCGAGACCACGCCTGTGTTCGTGGTCGAAATCCTCTCCCCGTCCACGCGACAGCGCGACCTGGTTTACAAGCGAGAGAGCTATGCCCAGTTGGGCGTCCGCTACTACGCCATCATCGACCCCGAGCAACCCTCCGTAGAACTCCTTGTCCTCGAGGGTCAGCACTATCGCCCAGCCGAGGGCCAACTCATCTCACTCGGCGACGGTTGCGAAATCCGTCTCGACCTGCGCCAGGCGCTGGCCTGATCTCCCTGGGACCCGATGAGCTTCGTCTTCACCACAACCCTCTTCATCGCCACAGCGGTCGCCGAGATCCTCGTCTGCTATCTGCCCTATCTCTGGCTTCGTCAGAACGGCTCTCCCTGGCTGCTCGTGCCGGCGGCTTTAAGCCTCGGAGTCTTCTCCTGGCTGCTCACCTTGCACCCCGAAGCCGCCGGCCGGATCTACGCCGCCTACGGCGGAGTCTATGTGACGGTCGCGCTGCTTTGGCTCTGGCTGGTCGACGGCATCAAGCCGCAGACCGCCGACGCCCTGGGCGTCGCTTTCTGCTTGCTTGGCATGGCCATCATCATGTTCTATCCACGGGGCTAGTCCAATGGCACCATCGCTCTTGTCGTCCCGCACGGGACGACACCGCTCCAGAAAAGTTTCAACGCGATCACCAGCAACCTTTCCGGCAATCACGTCGCAACTCGCACCTTCGCGGGATCAGTCCGTCCTGCGAACTGATCTCTGCTCGGAGAACCGACGGACCCGGGGGCAGCCAACCGTTCGCCCCAAGACCATCAGCGCCGAAGCCGACTACCACCGCGCCCGCCTGCGCCTCTGGTGGGCTTCCGGCGGTTCGCTCTGACCTGATTGACTTCAGGTTTGCTTTGCTTTATCGTGATTTTACGATGAGCGAGTTGGTGTGCCAGATCCCTGACGACCGCACACCAGATGTTCGCCCCGTGGAGGGCGAGGCTGCCGACGAAGAGCTAGCCACTCTCGCGAAGGCGTTAGGCCATCCCGCGCGCGTGCAGATTTTGCGTTTGCTATCTCGCCGTAATACCTGTGTTTGTGGCGATATCGTTGACGAAATTCCGCTGGCACAGTCCACGGTCTCGCAGCATCTCAAGGTGCTCAAAGAGGCGGGCTTGATCCAGGGGGTCGTCGATGGGCCCCGAGTCTGCTACTGCATCGACCCTCGCACCTTGCGCAGGCTACGCGCCCTGGTGTCTTCGCTCTAAATTGTAAAATAGCAATTAAGGCAAGGAGAACGGACCTGTGACCAACAGCCAACTGATAATCAAAGAAAAGTACGGTGAGACGGCTCGAAGTGGTCTTTCGAGCAGCGACGGGGACGTTAGTGCGGTCGCTCAGGCGTTCGGCTACACGCCCGAAGAGCTCGCGTCGATCCCGGCCGAGGCCAATATGGGTCTCTCCTGTGGAAACCCGCTGGCGACCGCGAATCTGAGAGAAGGGGAGACGGTCGTCGACCTGGGCTCTGGAGGAGGCCTTGATGTGTTCCTTGCCGCCCGACAAGTTGGAGAGTCCGGACGAGCCATCGGCATCGACATGACGCCGCAGATGCTAGAGTTGGCTCGCGCCAACGCGGCCAAAGGCGGCTACTCTAACACCGAGTTTCTCGAAGGCCAGATTGATGACATCCCCTTGTCCGATAGTACCGCCGACATCGTGATCAGCAACTGCGTGGTCAACCTGGCCCCGGACAAGGGCAGCGTCTTCCGCGAGATCTACCGTATCCTGAAGCCGGGCGGTCGCGTAGCTATTTCCGACATCGCCCTCAAACAAGACCTACCGGACGAATTGGCTCAGAGCATGGCGGCGCTGGTTGGCTGCATCGCGGGCGCCATCCCGATCAAGGAGTATCAGGATGGACTCGCCGAGGCCGGATTCAGCCAGGTTGCCGTGATCGATAGTGGCGCTGACCTGATGGCCTATGCCCAGATCGAAGGAGCCTCCGCCTGCTGCTCTCCCTCGACATCTTGCTGTAGTCCGCAATCCTCGCAGCCCGAACCTATCCATAAAGAGTTGGGAGCGCTGCTGTCGAAATACGACGTGAACGCCTACGCCGCCTCGGTAAAGATCTTCGCGCTCAAGCCGCTGTAGCAGGGGCGGAAATGCGACTCAGGTTTGCCCAATCGTGGCTGTTGAAGTCAGCAGCCGGGCGGCTTCCTCTAACTCCTGTTCGGTGGTCGAGGTGAAGTCGCACGGCTTGGTGTCCCAGTGGCACAGGGTGCCAAGTGCGGCACCGGATTTGTCCCGCACGACGACGCCACAGTAAGACTGAACGGCGTTATGAGCCAGGTGGTGGCCGTGCAGGCGGGGGTCAGCGGCGGCGCTGCCGGTAGTGAACGCCTCGCCGGTGACGTCGATGCGGCCACAGAAGGTCTGCTCGATCGGCATCGGGTCGAGCGGGTCGGCCGAGCTATTCCAGGAGTCGACCAGAGCATGATTGACCAGAGTCGGAGGATCAAAGGTGAAGTAGCCCGTGAATCGGTGGGGCACCTTACGGTTGAGCACTCTCAGGGCCTCGACCAGTCCCTGGGCTTGGAGAACGGAGGCGAAGGTTTCGATAGAGTGCGGCACAGAGGTGGCGATTCTCGTCACCACCTCGGCTTCCTCTCGTTGGTGTTCTGTGGGAATATTTTTGCCTACTTTGGGGTCAGAATGAAGAGTCTTTGCAGCTAACTCGTACCAACTCCCAAGAGTTCCCGATGCCCTGCGCTTTTTCGGGAAGAGGCGTGCTCGGTGGTTCGAACCAGCGGCCACTGGCCTGGCAACGCGATGCTGTCAGCGGCGCGCTGTCAACGTGACGCCCTGCACGGTCCGTCCAAACGCCAGCAGCGCCCGGTCCAGCCGGACGTCGGGGTCAGGCCCGCGCTGGGCCAGCAGCGAGTCGATCAGTAAGGCCAGCGCCATCCCCAGGTCGTCGGCCTCCTGACCGGCCCCAAACACTCCAGCCAGCAGCGCCTGGTACTGTCGACCGTAGTGGGCGAGCAGGCTGTCGAGTCCAGTCGGATTCATCAGTACCGCCTTCCAAAACCGCTGCTGCTCTAGCAGGTGCTCGGCGTGACGCTCCAGGTACAGCCCCAGCGCCATCAGCTTTTCCGAAGGGCCGCTGGCGCGGTCCAGACAGCGAGTCAGGCTTGCGATGGTGTCCTCGGCGACGGTGCTGACCACGGCCGCCAGAGCGGCCGTTTCGCTGTCGTAGAAGCAGCGAAGTAGCCCCTCCGGGGTAGAGATCTCGGCGCTCTGAGCAAAGCTGCGAAAACAGGCCCAGAGCAGTTCGTCGCGATATTCCTCGTGGTTGACGATCAAAGGGTCCTCCGGAATTGGGATACCACCAACAGTATCTCCCTGGCCGTGTGGGTGTCTCACGGAGACTTGCTCCCGACTATCGTGATCTTGCCCGATTATCGAGAGTTTTCACGACCTCGGCGACCCCGACCTCAGTCCGCACATACTGGTTCTAATGGCTACCCCTGTAGGGTATAAATGTACCTTATCAATTCTTGTTATAAGAGGTAATCTGCAAGCAGAGGTTCACTCCTCTAACCCTTGGCGGATGACCCCCCCCCGATGCCAAGGGTTTTTTTATTTCCCCGGAAAGTTTCGCCAGAGCTGCGGCGCTGAATTCGTGGCCCGCGCAGGGGGAGAGGACAGCTTAGGGCGTGCCGACGACAACCCAACGAACTGCGGCTGCGCCTCGAGAGCTGGCGGCTCTGGCCGTCCTGGCCTCGATGATCTCCGTCAACCTCGGTGCGGCTTTCGCCAAGTCGCTCTTCGCCACTCTGGGATTTCAGGGGATGGCCGCCTACCGCATCGGCTTCGCCGCTCTGCTTTTGATGTTGGCCTGGCGGCCGTGGAGAGCGCCTCTCCTGCGGGCCCAGCGGCTCGACCTTCTGGGCTTCGGCCTGGCCCTGGGGCTGATGAACCTGACCATCTACAGCGCTTTCGCCCGCATCCCCATCGGGATCGCCGTGGCGATCGAGGTCACCGGGCCGCTCCTGGTCGTCCTTTGGAACTCGAGGACGCTCAAAGACCTGGCGCTCCTTGTTCTGGCGGTTGGAGGCCTCTCGCTGCTCTCGCCGGCCGCTCTGCCAGGCGGGGCGGCCCTGGACCCCCTCGGAGTCGGATTCGCCGTGGCGGCGGCGCTGTGCTGGGCGCTCTACATCGTCTTCGGCAAGCGGGTCTCTGCCCTTCCGAACGGGCAAGCGGTCAGCTACGGCATGGCGGTGGCGGCGGCGCTGGCCGTGCCGCTGGGGATCTTCCACGCCGGCTCGCGACTGCTCGTCCCCTCCCATCTGCTGACCGGGCTCCTGGTGGCGATCCTTTCCAGCCTGCTGCCGTACTCCTTAGAGATGACCGCCCTGCGACGAGTTCCCTCCAGGGTCTTCGGTATGCTGGTCAGCGCGAGCCCTGCCGTCGCCGCCCTGTCCGGTGCGCTGGTCCTGGGCGAGTCCCTGACCTCCAAACAGTGGATCGCCATTCTCTGCGTCGTCTCCGCCTCGGCCCTGGCCGCAGCCACCGCGCGCGGCTCAGAAGAGTAGCTCGTCATCGTCTGGCGCCGGGGGAGGCGCCCGGTAGCGCCTTCGAGCTTGGGGAGGCGCCGGACAGCGTCGGAGAGTGCCGGTGATACGGGTCAAGGTCGGTATCGCCGTCGGCGTATGAGTCGTTATTGGGTCATTTCCGTCTCTCTCCTACCACGTCCAGGGAGACGATCGCCCAGGCCATGGGTGCCAAATTGGCCTAACCCTATCGAGCGTATGTCCCGGAAGTTCTGTCCACGACGGGATACCCATCCAGAGAGCCAGGGAATGCGGTAAAGCTCCGGCCGGGATTGCACCATGGCCGCATGCGAACCTTAGCTGGATCGAATCGCGACCCTGGCTGTCCTGGGGGTAAACCGTGAAGAGCGAGCACGGACCCCTGGGATGCGCTCCGGACAAGTCTGGAGCGGCTCTGATTCTTTTGGACCTCATCAACACGTTTGACTTTCCCGGAGGCGACCGCCTTCTGCGGCAGGCAGTGCCGGCTGCCCAAAAAATTGCTGGCCTCAAGCAGAGATGTCGTACCCACGGGATCCCCGCGATCTACGTCAACGACCATTTCGGGCGCTGGCGCTCGGATTTCAGCGCGCTTGTCGAGCACTGCCGCCAACCCGAGTTCGCGGGCCGCGACGTCGTAGAGATGGTTCTTCCCGAAGAGGAAGACTACTTTGTCTTCAAACCGATGTACTCAGGCTTCTATCAGACCACCCTGGAGCTTCTCCTGCACCATCTCGGGAGCCATAGCCTTATCATCACCGGGCTGGCTTCGAACATCTGTGTTTTGTGCACGGCCAACGACGCTCATATGCGTGGCTACGACCTCTGGCTTCCCGGTGACGCCATGGCCGCCAGTACGCAAGAAGAGCAGGTCTACGCCGAGCTTCACTTCCAGAAGGTTCTCTCAGCCCAAATCACGGCTTCCGAGCATATCCCTGTCCAGCGAATGGCCAGGCCTAAAAGCAGCTCCGAGTGACCCGGCGGCGCCTACATCCGGCTCGAGAAGTCGACCCCCCAGCGCTCCCATTCAAAGCTCTCTATCGCCTCGTGAAACTGCTCCAAGGTGGACGACGCCTGAGCGAAGACGGGCAGGACCAGAAGATGGAGCAGGGCGAGGAGCTGTCTGAGCATTCCGGATTAATAGAAGCGCGGCATAGCCCAGTTCATCGGAGGCATCATCGGGACGCCCCTCCAGGCCGTCTGCATCATCGAGTTCCTCCAGGCGTTCATCGCCACCAGCTGGTTCATCTGCGCGATGTGTCGGTCCACACTATCCTGGAACGTCGTGATGGCGGCGTTGGAGTACGCGGACGGAGAGAAGGTTGTCGGATATGAGGTCGGAGCCGTCCAGGTGGCCTGAGGTAGGGTGGTGGTGGCTGGAGTGGAGGTGCTGAAAGCCGGAAAGGAAGGGGAGGGGACCACGGGCGAGGGGAGGGGAGCCGGAGCGAAGGCCTTCGACTCGTGGGCAGGTGTCTCCCGAGCCGCCTCGGCTGCCATCTGAGCCAGGGTCTGCTCCAGGGTGGAAAGAGAGCTCAAAGCGCTGTTGATCTCGCTCGAGACGGAGCCCTGAGCGGAGCCGCCGTAGTAGGCGTCGCTCCCGGCACTGGAGAATGCGCTGCCCGCGTTCGAGGCGTTCGAACCAAGGCTGCTGGCGTGAGAACTGACATCGCGGCCGGGGGCGTCGCCAGCGACATAGCGAGCGTCCTCGAGGGCGCGATAGATCGCGTTGGCGGCGGTCCGAATGGCGTCGCCGGCGGAGCCGGCCGAGCGAAGGGCGTTGGACTGGTAAGAGAGCGCGGAACTGACGGACGAGCGCACTCCAGAGCTGTTGCCGTCCAGGCTATCGAGCAGCCGCAGAGCCTCGTTGAGAGAGTCCGCGCTCTCGTTCCCCGAACGCTCCACGCTATCCACCGTGTTGCCGGCCGAATCGGCGGTGCCGTCGGCGCTCGACAGCCCACGGGCGGCGGATTGACCGTAATAGGAGACGTCGGTCTCTTCGGTGTCGCGATAGGCCGCATCGGCGTCGCCCTTGACCGACTGCATGGTCGAAGCGCCGGACGAGCCCGCGCTCTGCAGGTTAGAGAAACCGCCGGCGGCCCGGCTCGAGGCCGATGAAGCCGACTGGAGGCGGGAACGGATCGATGAGATAGTGCTGCTGAAACTCGACATTGAAAACTCCCCCGGAATCTTTGACCTCTCGATGATCGCATCCCACCGTCATAGCCGCGTCACAAGCTCGACCTGGTTGAATCTTCGCGGGTAGCGCGTAACGTCCACCAGTCCCCCCTTAGAACAGGGCCAGCCGGATCGCCAGGACAAGCAAAAATACAGCCGCCACACGGTTGAGGCTGCGCTCTGACCTTCGCAGGCGGTCGTTCAAGCGGCCGGCCAGCACCGATATCAGGGAGAACACCGTCCAGGTGCTGGCGACCACCAGGGCGCCCAGGGTCAGCATCTGGGTCGTCATATTGCCCCATTCCGGCGAGGTGAACTGAGGCAAAAAGGCGAGAAAGAAGATCGCGACTTTCGGATTGCTCAGATTCATCAGCACACCCCGCAGATAAGTCCGTCCGGACTCTCCTGGGCTTGGAACCGCCGGCGACGGTTCTGCTTTGAAGCTTGCATAGGCCAGGTAAAGGAGGTAAGCCGTCCCTAGCGCTTTGAGCAGCGTGAAGGCCAGGGGAGAAGTCTGGAAGATGACCGCCACTCCGAAGGCGACAGCGACGGAGTACATCACGAGTCCGGTGCAGAGCCCTAGGGTCAGCATCAGGCCGGTCCGGGCGCCCCTCAGGGCTGACTGGGTGAGGACGTAGAGGCTGTCCGGACCGGGGAGCGCGGCAAGGACAATAGCGGTACCAGAAAATTGGGCGAGAGCGTCAATCGGAATCATGCAGCGATCTTAGCTGGGAATGGCTGCGATGTGCGCGCGATATGTTCGACCTGGAGCGCGATCTGCGGGAGTTTATTGCATCTAGTCTCGAAGGTGCGCTAGAATTTGGCGCAATGCATCTGTCTCTCGATAGTTTGGATCTCCAACTGCTGCAGGCCGTCCAGGTCGACGGTTCGCTCAGCAACGTCGAACTGGCCGAGCGGATCAACCTCTCGGCCAGCCAGTGCGCGCGCCGACTCGAACGCCTGAAACGCGACGGCTACATCGACCGGGTCGTCACGGTGCTTAACCCGCTGAGGTTCGGGCTCACCATCATGGTCCACACGTCCATCAGCCTGCGCTCGCACGACCAGGAGACGAACGACGCCTTCAAAGCTTTCGTTCTCGAGGCGCCCGAAGTTCTCGAATGCTACGCTCAGACAGGCGACGCCGACGTCATTCTCAAGATCCTGGTGCGAAATCTCAGCGAACTGAGCCAGTTCTTCGACCGCCTTCTCCTCCACACCGGAGGGGTGGGCGCGATGAAGTCTGGAGTCGTGATGAGCACGATCAAGCAGACAACGGCCTTACCGCTGTAGCGGCTCCCACCGTACAGCCACCCGGGGGAGCTTAGAGAGCCGTTTCGCCTCGAACCCCGCAAGCCGTTGCGAGCAGAACGGTGGCCGGTCGACTGCGGCTATCTCGAGCGCTCGCGGGCTACGCCGGCCTCGTCCCCTGATGGAGCGTTTGCTATAATGGTCGAGTCGAGCTACGGAGGAGAGAATGGAACCGTTACGAGAGAACAAGCTGCTGTCCTACGCCGACTACCTCGCTCTTCCGAAGAGCGAGCGATGGGAGCTGCTCGAGGGTCGGCCTTACGCTATGTCCGGCGCTTCCCTGGCTCATCAACAGCTGTGTCGCGACCTGAGCGTCGCCCTGGTCCAGCATTTTCGAGGGAGCCGCTGTCAGGTGCTCTTCGCGCCTCTCGATGTGCGCCTGTCCGAGCACGACGTGGTGCAGCCGGACGTGATGGTGGTCTGCGACCGCTCCCAGTTGAAACCCACCTACATCGACGGACCGCCCGCTCTTGTGGTCGAGATCGCCTCGCCCTCGAGTCTGCGCCACGATCGTCTTCGTAAGTTCCGCCTCTACGCCGCCGCAGGCGTCGGGGAGTACTGGATTTTCTACCCCGACCGACCACTGGCCGAAGTCTACTGGCTTGACGGCGAGGGCTACCGGGCTCACGGTGTTTACTCGGAAAAAGAGACGCTGCTCTCTCCAACCTTCCCGGACCTCTCCCTCCCCCTGGAAGGTCTCCTCCCCCCGGCCGAGGTTGATGAGGTCCGAGAAGGCATCCCGCCCTACACGACGGCTTGATCGGCCTTCTTGCCCGACCCTCATAGATCCCGGTCCTGTCCTCATAGCTCTCGGCCGATAGGGTAGAGCAGGTAGCTATCGTTCCGGTAGGGTGACCGTTCGACGAACCACTCCAACCTGGCCGCTCCATCGGCAGCAAAGGCGGGGTCGGAGGCCAGCTTCGCCTCGAACTCCGCCCTCAGCTCCGAGTCCCCCTCCAACATCTCTTCGGCCATCGGCGCGCTAGAGTACCGCTCTACCCCCGGTGGCTTCTGCAGCATGCTGGGGAAGAAGCCCCAGGAGAGGAAAGAGTCGACGCTTTCCGCCTCGAGAAGAGCCGCGGCCAGGAGCCCCTTGGGCTGATCGTAGGGCACCCGGACCGATCCCTTGGGCCAGGTTTGTTCAAGCGTTTCGTGGCGGGTCTTCCCCGAGACCATGATCCGCTGCTCCAGCGCGGGACCGAGGTGTGGTTCCGACAGTCTCACCATATCCAGTTCTAGAGTACGCGGCGACTCCAGGCGCTCGTAGCGAATTCCGTGCAGGTCCAGTCGCTCGAGCACGTCGGTCGCGCTGGCGGGCACCCACCAGGCTCTGGGAAGGGTAACCGTCGCCACGGGCTTCTGTCCGTAGACCGGCAGTTCGAGCTCTTCGCTCGAACCCTGGTAACGAACCTCATCCCCGCCCGAGGCCCGCGAACGATAGCGCTCCAGAGCGACCCCAGTGAACGAAATTCGCTCGAGCGGAGTCGTCTCTTTCTCCCACCGAACGGCTAGAGTCGTGGGCCTGTCCGCGCGGTCCGTGGCGATGGCAGAGCGCAGCGCTTCACCGTCGACGGCGGCCTGGCGCAGCGCCGCCTCCATCATGGCGTAAGCGCCCAGCACCCGCTGCCGGTACGGCTTCAGGTGGTGCATCTCGACGAGCACCACGGGGATCCGAGCGAAGTCGCCGTAGCCGGTCGAGTAGCGCGGGCCCTCGGCCGCGACGCGCAGCCCCTGGCTCAGGTCGCGGTCGTCAAAGGCGCTGGGGTAGAAGTGCGGGTTGTGCCCGGCCTGCCGCAGGTGAGCGTCGACGGCGGTCGTGAAGGGTCCGTTCAGCCATCCCGTGATCGCTTTGGACTGCACGTGGCGACCCCATCCAGCGGTAGGGCGCAAAGGAGAACTTCTCCGGGTTGCTCCGCTCGCTCGCCCTCAGCCTTCTCCTCTGCTCCTCGGTCTGGGCCCAGACCGAGGCCGAAGCTCGCCGCCTGCTAGAGCAGGCCCGCCCCGCAGAAGCCAGAGTTCGAAGCGCTGGTTCGGCTGTCTGGTTCCGACCTCTCGGCGATCCAGCAAAGCCTCCCGCCAGACGATGTGCTGCTCGAATATTTCCCGGCGCGGGACCGTCTTTATCTCTTCACCGTGACCCGAGACAAGGTGCGAATGGACGAAGTGAGTGTGAGTCGGGCCCAGCTAGAAGGGATGGTACGCGATTACGTGGCCCTGGTCAGAGAGCCGAGGAGCTCTTTACCGCAGCTTCAGGCTGCCTCGCGGGAACTCTATTCGTTGCTACTCGGCCCGGCAGCGCCTGTCTGGACGGGCCGCTCCCGCCTGCGCATCGTGGCTTCGGGTCCTCTCTGGCTGGTGCCGTTCGCAGAGCTCAGGGACGGGGAGGGGAGGTCCCTGGATGAACAGGTCGAGGTCAGCCTCCTGACCTCGGCCGACCTGCTGCGGACCCTGAGGTCAGGTGGAGAGGGAGACAAGGGGAGGGGAGGCGTGCTGCTGCTGGGAGCGCCTGAGGGGGCAGGTCTTCCCGGAGCACGACGCGAGCTGCAAAGCCTGGGCGAACTGTTCCCCGAGAGTCTGGTGCTGGAGGGAGGAAAGGCGACCTCGGCGGCTCTGCTGTCGCAGGCTCCGAAGGCGCGCATCTTGCACATCGCCAGCCACAGCAGCCTCGACCAGGCCACCGGCTCCGCCTCGATCGCGCTGGCGGACGGCGCCTTCCCACTCTCCCAGATTTACGGTCTCTCGCTGCCTCCGGGTACGATGGTCGTGCTATCGTCGTGCGAAAGCGCTCTGGGAGAGAGCCCCCCCGGGCGCGAGGTCACTTCGCTGGCTTCGGCCTTCAATATCGCCGGCGCCAGCACCGTGATCGCCTCGCAATGGCCCGTCGACGACGAGGCTACGCGCCGCCTTTTCGAAATCATGTACCGCCGCCTCAAAGCCGGCGACAGCCGAGGCCAGGCCCTCCGCCAGGCACGCCGCGCACTCGCCCAGGAGTTTCCCCACCCGTTCTACTGGGCCGCCTTCTCCCTGTTCGGCAGCCCGCGCTAGGCGGTCGAGACTTCAGGCACAAACCTTTAACACTTTGTCCGGGGGAGGCGCTGCGCGATCGTCTAATCCCTCGCGTCATTCGGGCCCAGAGAGAGACGGGCCCCCGTTGCCATAAGGACGCGCTATGGGACGACGCCATGAATACGACACACCGTGGAAGGAGGCTCTTTCTACTTACTTTCCTCAGTTTTTCGCCTTCTTCTACCCGGAGATTTTCCAGGACATTGACTGGAGCCACCCGCCTCGCCACCTCGACAAGGAACTGCAGAAGATTGCTCCAGACTCCCGGACCGGCCGCAAAGTCCCGGACGGGTTGATACAGGTCCGACGGCGCGGGGGAGAGGAGGCGCTGGTCCTGGTCCATATCGAGGTCCAGAGCCACGAGGAGGCCGGATTCGCCCATCGCATGCTGGAGTATCACGCCCGTATTTACCTGCACTATAAGCAGCCGATCTGCAGTCTCGCTATCCTGGGCGACTCGCGCTCGAACTGGAGGCCGGCCTCGCAGGAGAATAGGCTCTGGAACTGCAGGTTGACGTTCGAGTACGGTGTCATCAAACTGCTAGACTATCGAGACCGGCTTCCCGAACTCGAAATCTCGACCAACCCGTTCGCGTTGCTGGTGGCAGCAACGCTGCACACTCACTCGACTTCCCCGGATTCCGAGAACCGGCGCTTCGCGAAAGGTCGTCTCGTCCGAGGACTGCACGCCGCAGGTCTCTCTCAGGAACAAGTTCGCGGCTTTTTCCGTATGATAGACTGGGTGCTGACGCTGAGTCCGCATCAGAGCAAGATTTTCGACCAGGAACTCGAAGAGTTTGAGAGGAGCATCAATATGCCTTACATCAGTAGCACCGAACGAAATTACAGGGCCAAGGCGCTCGCCGAGGGCAGACAAGAGGGCCTTGAAAAGGGCCTGGCCGAAGGCCGCGAGCAGGGTCTCGAGCAGGGTCTCGAGCAGGGCCGCGAGCAGGGTCTCGAGCAAGGCCGCGAGCAGGGTCTCGAGCAGGGTCTCGAGCAAGAGAAGCAGAGTCTGAGAACAGCGATTCTCCTGGCCTTTGGATCGCGTTTTGGAACTGCCTCGGCGGCCGTCGAAAGCGCCATCCTATCGGTCACGGACCGTGACCGCCTCATTGCCCTCGTTGGTGTCGTCGCCTCGGCCGCGACCTCAGAAGAGGCCGAGCGCTCTTTGCTGGCGGAGTAGGGTTGCGGGACGCCTGGTTTTGGACGGGCTTGTGATCTAAAGGCGGTCGAGAAAGGTCTGGAGGCTGTCGGCGGTGGCCGCTTCGAGCACCAGTGCTCGCAAACGCACGGGGTCCTTGACCGCCCTCAGGCGTGACACCAGGTTTTTCGGTGGGCGCTGAAAACGCGCATCGACGATATCGATAACCGAGGCGCGAAGCTCTTCCATAGCCTCGTGCAGCCCTTGCTCGCGACCTTTTCTGAACGCTTCTTCGTAGTGGCTGTCGGTCGTCTCTTTGGCCTGGGCGCTGCGACTAGCGTTGTCGGACTGCTGCTGGGCCACTTTCGCTTCCAGTGCAGATAGCCGTGCCTGGATCGCTCGAAGGCCAGGATCTTTGCTCTCGACCGCCCCCGCTTCTAACGGGTCTTCTACATCGACGAAAAACGAGTACAGAGGCCGTTCGAAGAACTCTGCCAGCAACATCACCTTCTTCACGGGCGGCAGGGTGTCGCTTCGCTCGTACTTGCTGATCATCAGGCGAGAGATGCCCACGCGATCCGCAAGCTCTTCCTGTGACAGGGCAGCGGCGGTTCTGGCCGCCCTCAGGTGATATCCGATCCTATTATCTTCTTTCGTCTCGCTCAATCTGCTCATCCTACGGTTACGCGGATATCCAGACGATGTCTCCTTAAGGTGGGTTGTGTGTCTCGAAAGGATATACTGAAATGGCAGTGATAGCAGGAGGTCCCGTGCTTTCTGGCCTCGCCCATCCAGGCGATGACATATTTGTGTCTCGGGAGGATACAAAATAGGATTCCGTGTAATCTATGAGAGATGAATGTATCTTTTGAAGGCTCATCCCAAGCTTGGGCCGGGGGAGGGCCAAGATGCTAGGGCTGAAGCTAAGAGAAGAGTTTGGTGGCAGAAAGCTCAAGGGCACGGCGATCGAGCTATCCAACGAGAACAATTCGGGCGCGACCCAGATCGCGGCCCGAGAGTTCTTGGAGATCACCTATCCTACTCATGACCTTCTCAAGGGGATAGAGGCCGTTGGCCCCGGTCAGGGGCGCCCCATCGTAGTCATCGGGGAACGCGGCTCAGGTAAATCACATCTGCTCGCCGCCCTCTACCACACTGTCAACGATCCGACTTCGACCCGCGACTGGTTAAAAAGCTGGTCTAACACCCTAAAGGAACCCTCCGTCGCGGCCCTCCCGCTGCGCGAGGGGATGCTGGTGATCGGAGAGAGCCTTCACCGTCAACGCTACAAGTATATCTGGGACGTCCTCTTTAGCCATCACCCACGTGGTGAGTTGGTTAAAGGCATGTGGCTTGGCCAAGGGGATGCCAAGACCAATGTTCCCTCAGATACGCTCATGCAGGAGCTGTTCACTCACCAACCGACGATGCTGATTCTTGACGAATTCCAGACGTGGTACGATGGGTTGAGCAGTGGTAGGCAGCATCCAGCGAAGCAATGGGCTTTCAACTTTATTCAGCTCCTGTCTGAAATCGCCGAGCGGCGGCCCGACCTATTAGTCCTTGTCGTCTCGGTGCGAGATGGCCAAGGCGACGCGTACCAGCAGATTCACCGCGTGAACCCTGTGATTTTGGACTTCAAGGGCGGGGGAGGTGCAGAGCGTGTCCAGCGGGACCGCCGCCGCATGTTGCTTCATCGCTTATTCGAAAACCGCTCTCAGGTCGACGCCGGAACGATTAAGCAACGAATAGCAACCCACGTCGGCGAGTATTTGCGTCTCTTAAATATCCCCAGTTCAGAACACGAACTTCGAACGTCGGACTTCACAGAGGCTTGGCCGTTCGCCCCCCATTTATTGAGGCTTCTCGAGGAGCAGGTGATGATGGCTACCGGCGCCCAGGCATCACGAGACCTCATCCTCATCCTAGCCAATCTGTACAAGAGTCGAGGTGAAGCTGTCCCAGTTCTTACCGCAGCGGATATCCGGCTCGACGATAAAGTCGCCGCCATCGGAGCCCTTCTCGACGCCGTGGCGAATGACCACCACCGAACCCTACGCTCGAAAGCTCAACAAAATATAATCTCGGTGACGCAGGCTGTTCCAGACCACGGGAGGGTTACGCCCCATCTCCAGGAGATTCTAAGCTCGCTCTGGCTTCGCTCGATTGCTGTCACGAATCAGGCCGGCGCTGAGCCTGCTGCGCTACAAGCAGACATCACTCGCGATAGAGCTCTTGACGACAACAGCTTCCATGTCGAACTCGAGAACATCGTCGGCAGTAGCTTTAATATTCATAAAGAAGGGCGACGACTGATCTTTCGGGAGGAAGTGAATCCCCGGTCTCAGGTCCTGTCCGAAGCTAGGAACGCTAAACTGTTCACGGACGGCTCAGACCTTAGGTACCTACGCAAGATGGTCCGTCATGTTATCGCTGGCGCAGACGACGTGGCGCGCGCCTTCCGAGTGATAGCGCTTCCGAAGCGCTGGAGAGCTGACCCCTGGTCGGAGCTTGAGGAGCTCGAACGTCCAGAGAAGTGGGACGGACGTATCCCGATCCTGGTTTTGCCGGAAGACTTGGACAACATCAATCATCAGCTAGGACCTTGGCTCAAGGATTACGTTCCCGAGCGGCGCAACACGGTGCGCTACCTCTTGCCACGGGCGGGTTTGACTAACGCCTATGAAGACCCCGACCTGCTGCTGCTGGCGCGCGCGTCGCTTAGAGCCACTGAGTGGAGTGGACAAGGTCCCGACTACAAATCGCTGGCGACCACTTTCACGAACAGCCTCCGGGAGGAACTGAAGAAGCGTTTCGATCGGTTCGCTGTTCTGCGGAACTGGAATTTTACTGACCCCCGACAGTGTCAGTTCTCCGTCCGTTCCTTGAAGAAACAGGGGGACCAGATCCCTGAGGCAATACAAGAGACCGTTCGTGACACATTGTTCGAGCCCGAGAGTCTCGAGGAGCTGATTCAGGAGGCGGCCCAGACGGGCATCACCCTGGGCAGGCTGATCAGGGAGCTGCAAGAGCCTCGTCCGGCGGGGTTCGACTGCATCCCCTGGCTTGGCGAGACGCCGATGAAAGAGCACATCGGTCGCCTCTGCGCCAGAGGCGAGATCGCCGTCAACGCCCGCGACATGGAGCTCCTCCAGGCCCAGCCCGGAGAGGACGAGGAGACGGCCTGGAAGCGGTTGCGGTCCAAATTCTCCTTCAGCGGACGACAGATGGACGAGGTCAAGATCGAGCTGCCTCACGCGGTTCCCACCACCGGCGGCAGCGCACCCGAGCAGCCGTCGGAAGTCACGATTGTAGCTGAGCAGCCTTCATACCCGGTCACCAACGGCTTCTCGTCGGAGACGGCGGACAACCCGTTGCCTGATTCCACTTCGATCTCGAACATCTTTGCGACCTCGACCGTCTCCCAGATTCAGGTGAGAAAAACGGTCGCCTACAGCAATCCGGCCACCTCTCCCCTGAACTTGATGGGCAGGCTCGAGGCCTGGGGTATCGGACCAGCGACGCCCGTGGAACAGGTCTCGTTGAGGGTTAGCGCCGCGACAGGAGCCCAGCTCAAAGAGCTGCTCAAGAAGCTGCCAGACGGTATGACCTTCGAGCTGGGCCTCGAGAGGGTGGACGGGTAGTGGTTCTGGACACCGCCCTGCTTGATGATCTCTTGCGCCAGGGGGAGGAGACCGCCTGGCGGCGGCTGGTGGAGACGACGCTGGAAATCACCTCGGCGCCCCTTACTCCTTCCAACGCGGTCGCAGAGGTGTCCCGCAGAGAACGCGCGGTCGCGTCCCTCGATCATCTGCTGGCGGGCAGCGCCTGGGACCTCTGGTCGACCTTTGGCGGCGCGGTAGAGAGAACGTCCGCGGCGCTGGTGCGCTGGTGGGATGAGCAGGTCGGCGGCAGGGCCGTCCTGATTCTCGACGGTCTGAGTCTGCGCGAACTCCCCTGGCTACTTCAGGGCGCAGCCGAGCGCGGTTTCCAGACTCACCTGGTCGAGGTTCACGCTTCCGAGCTGCCGGGAGAGACCAACCCCTTCGCTCGGGCTCTTGGATTCCAGAGCCGCAGCCAGCTGCAGAACAACTCCGCAGGTCAAGCTCACAGGCTGACGCCCGCTGCGACCGAGTCGGCCAATCTGGCTTGGAAGGACAGCGCCGGACTGGTCGATAGCAGCCCGAACTGGGCCTTCTGGCACCATTGGCCTGACAGAAAGCTGCACGACAGCTGTGGAGCAGGGGAAGGTTTGGAGGCGCTGACGCGGGACGCCGTGGATCAGCTCACCAGCGAGGACTTCTGGAGTCTGGTCGCCCGGCTGGCGACGGGACGGCGTTTGCTGGTCACTTCCGACCACGGCTATGCCGCGACAGGCGGCTTTCCCGATGCCAGCCCCGACGTGGGACAATTTCTGAAAGCCGCTTTCTCGAGCGGGCGCAACGCTCCGGGAGCCGGCGACGCGGGGCCGTTCGTGCCGCCTGTGGCGATGAGCCTGGCGGGCAGCAGCGGGCCTCATCACCTGGCGCTCGGCCGGCGCAAATGGAAAAGCCAGGGCGGCTATCCCACCCTCACCCACGGCGGGCTGAGCCTTCTCGAAGTGCTCTGCCCGTTCCTCGAACTCACCAAGTAAGGAACCTATTCATGGCGACGAAAAAAGAGCTGCTGGCCCAGCAAGTGGCGGAAGCGGTCGGCGCGGGCAAGCCCGCCAATCTCGAGACGGTCGATTTCTCGGACCCCAATCGACCAAAGACCTGCCTCGAGGTCGATTTTCCACTCCTGCCTATTAACCGCCTTGCCGCAATGGAAGCCCACGCAGGAGTGACAACAAAGCCGATTTACCAGATGTCGAAGTACTGGGCTCGGCGTCCATCCTCGGTGTTCAGGTCAATGCTCATCTCGGCTGCCACCAAAGCTCCTGAGGATCCCTCGCACGCTGCGAAGCTGGTCTGGGACAACTATTACGCTAACCACCAGATCAACGGCACCTTCAAAGACTTGAAGGTCGTTGACATCTTCATGGGCGGAGGCACTACGCTGGTGGAGGGCAGCCGCCTCGGCATGCAAATGACCGGCAACGATCTGAACCCGGTCGCCTGGTTCGTGGTGAAGCAAGAGCTGGCCCAGGTTGACCTAGGCGAAGTGCAGCGCCTGCTGGCCGAGATCGAAGCCGTGGTTCGGCCTCAGATCATCCCGTTCTACTATTGCGACGGCCCGAACGGAGAGAAGGGCACCTGGACTCATCTGCCCACCGGCCGCGTTGAGGGACCCGACTTCGACCCGCTGGCTCTCACTCCCGAGCAGCGCCCCGAGTACATATACGAGGGTCCCGAGATCATCTATACCTTCTGGGCCAAGCACGGTCCCTGCCAAGTGACGGGCTGTGGTCACCGCACGCCGATCATGAGCAGCCCGGTGATGGCGGTGAAGACGCTGACCGTAAAGAGCTGGGACTGCATCTGCGACGCTTGCGGCGAAAGTTTTCAGGTGGAGGACAAAGAGGCCCGCATGGCCCCCGACGTTCCGCTCTTCGTCGCCCCCACCGAGCCTGCCTACACCATCCTCGCCAACTCGAGCCGCCTAACCTGCCCCCACTGCAACGATGTCTCTGTCCCGAATCTCGGTAAAGGGAAGAACAAGAAAGTCTCGCTGAGTCTACTCGTGCATCCGAATTGGTTGGCTGGCAGTCCAAGCGAAGACGAAAGCGGACAGGGCTATGGTGGATCGGCTCAGGACGATGCCCCGAGCACGAGAGCCTGGAATACAGCTAGGGCTAACAGTTCCGGCCTTCTAGAAGTTCGTGGGCTCCTGCCAGATGAAGTTACCTGCCCCGCCACTAATGTTACGTTCAAGACAAATCTTGGGACTGTCCCAAAGAAATCGCACTTTGCCTGCGCTCAATGCGGGGCCGTGCAAGATGTCTTAAAAAGTGTTAAGGCCACCGGTAAGACAGGGCCGGTAGCAGGTTACGCCTTTCAAGGGTTCGCTCCCCTCAGGGCGAGCAGGGGAGTCCCTTATGGGGGGCGCTTCTTCTCTAATTTCAAAACGCCCCAGGCTCGTCAGCATGCTGCATCGGTGGACGAATGGGAGAATCGAAAGCTAGGTGACCTCGCAGGCTTCTGGCCCCGCTCTGAACTGCCATACGGATTTATGACTCACCACCTGCAGGGCGGTGTTCCCAACCACGGGTTTACCCATTGGTGGACGATGTTCAGTCCACGACAGCTTCTGGTACACGCCCAACTGCTCAAAGCAATTGTCACCGTTGGTGATTTCGCCTGGGAAGTCCGAGAGCAAGTGCTTGGAGTGTTCCAGAATTACGTGCGAAACCAGTGTCTTTTCACGTTCTGGCACAAGAAGCTTGATACCATTGCACCAGCGCTATCGAACAACAATTTTCATCCCAAGCCGAATATTGTCGAAACAAGCGTCTTCTCCGAACTTGGCTACGGCCCATGGAACTCCGCAACTCGTCCGCTTGGGAAAGCGAATGATTGGAAAAACGACCCGTGGGAGCTTGTCAGAGTTGACGAAGGCGAGCTGGAACCTGGTCGTGTTGGGAGCACTGAGAAGATTCGGTGCGGTGATCGGCTGTCAGGTCAAGCTTTCATTGAATGTCGATCTTCAACTGAACTTGAATATCTCGACAACTGCAGTACTGACCTTGTCGTAACTGACCCTCCGTTCGGAGGACTTTTGCACTATTCTGAATTATCCGACTTCTTTTACGTCTGGCTCCGCCTCGTCCTCAAAAACAGGTACCAGGACATTTTCACAGCCGAGTATACGCCGAAGTCCCTTGAGGCTGTGGCTAACAAGGCCCGTGAGCCAATAGATCCTGACGGGTTCTATCAGCGGCTTCTGACCCAATGCTGGCGAGAGGCTCATCGCATTCTTAAGCCGGGCGGGCTCCTCGCCTTCACCTTCCACCACAGCGAGGACGAGCCGTGGGTGGCTGTTCTCGAATCGCTTTTTAACGCTGGGTTCTACCTCGAAGCCACCTATCCGATTCGTTCTGACGAAACGAAGGGCGATGGCGAGTTCGGCTCCAAGACGATCGAGTATGATATCATCCATGTCTGCCGTAAGCGTCTTGAAGAGCCGAAGCGCGTCAGCTGGGCTCGCCTTCGTCGCCAGGTGATGGAGGACGTTCGCCAGGTTCAGGGGCTGCTCCAAAACCACGCCAGCGACGGGCTCCCCGCTGCCGATGTGCAGGTCATCCGTCGCGGCAAGGCGCTGGAATACTACTCCCGCCATTATGGCCAGGTGTACGTGAACGACGAACCGATGGGAGTCCGGGAGGCTCTCATCGGGATCAACCAGATGCTCGAGGAAGACGCCGACCAGGGCAGCGAGCCGCCGCCCGTGGATTGCGAGCCGATGACTCGGCAGTTCCTGCGCGTGTTCGGGTCAGCCGCCGAGATCAAGCGCGACCAGATTCAGAAATTCTTGCGCGGCACCATCACCACGCCCGACGACTTCGTGCAGCGCGGGTGGTGCCATGAGAAAAAGAAGGTCTTCTACCGAACCACCCCTCAGGAGCTGGCGCGCGAGTGGGCCGCCAAGCCCAGACGTCTTTCCTCCGATCTCGACCAGGCGCTCGTGCTGATCGGGGCTTGTCACGAAGGAAGCGGGATCAACGCTCATGAGACGCTGAAGTACTCAAGCCTCAGCGACGCCCTGAAACCGCTTCTCGAATGGCTGCACAAGCACGGGCCCGACGCCGAGTTCCGGCAAGCCGCCTCGAAAGCGCTTTTCTTTCTGCAAAAGGCGGCGCCCGCTCCCAAACAAGGCTCGTTGTTCGACGAGGGTGACGCGTGAGACAGCTTCTCGACACCGTCTGGCAGCGCCAGGGTCTGAGCTGGATCTGGGACGAAGACGCCCGCAACCAGATCTGCCAGGCTTCCGAAGTTTGGAGCCTCAGGCAATTGCTGCGAGCTCAGGGCAGCTGGCCCGACGACCTCCATAGCAACGAAGGCGAGACACTGGTCGTAGGCGGATTGGAAAGCTGCCTCGACCTTCTCGAGCCTGTCGAAGCCGAGAACTGGCTGGCAGAGCAGCTGAAAAGCGCCCTGCTCTCGTTCCAGGACTTCTACAGCGGCCAGGCCTCCCTGGTCTTCTGGCTCCCCTCCGGCCAGAACCGCCTCAAGGTCCACCCCGCCACCAGCGCCGTCACCTGGGAATGCAGCGCTCCGCACCGAGGAAAGACGCTCGACTTCGGTCGTGTCCTGTGGGGCGAAGCGCGCGAGTATCCTCAGGAGATCCTTCTCCAATCCGGCGGCAAGCCCGCCGGCCTCTACCACCGACGGATCACCTGAGGCTATCGTGAGCACGAACACCGAGCAGATGCTGGCCCTGGGGCATAAAATCCATCATCCCGAGTTCGGCGAAGGCGTCGTCCTCGAACCGGAGCGCGACGGCTACGTCAGGGCCTTCTTCGCCAGCGGCGACCGCCAGGTCCCCATCGCCAGCCTGCGCCGTCAACTCACCCGCACCGAGCGCATCCTCAGCGCCGTCGAAGGTGGCCACGAGCGGGGGCGGCGAGCCTGGCTGTGCTACGAAGCGCACGCCTTGCCCGCGATGGAGAACGCCTCAGCCCTCACCTCGGCCAAGATCGATCTGCTGCCCCATCAGGTGGTGCTGACGCATCGGGTTGCCACCGCCTCCCCCCGCCGCTACCTGGTGGCCGACGAAGTGGGCCTCGGCAAGACCATTGAGACTGCTCTAATTCTGCGCGAACTCGCCAGCCGAGGCGAGCTCAACCGAGCGCTGATGATCGTTCCCGCCGGCCTGGTCAACAACTGGCACCGCGAGCTGAACGACGTCTTCGGACTGCAGTTCGAGGTGTTCGGCTCCGAAGGCGATATCACTGACCGCAAGACCAACGCCTTCGCTCGGCACGATCGCCTGATCGCCAGCATCGACACCCTGAAGCGTCCCGCTCGTATCAAACGCCTGCTCGACGCCCCGCGCTGGGACCTGGTCGTCTTCGACGAAGCTCACCACCTGACCGCGCACCGCAACGGAACCCGAGTGCGCAAAACCGAGAACTACAAACTGGCCGAAGCGATCAAGGACCACACCAGGGACCTGCTGCTCCTCTCGGCCACACCTCACCAGGGGAACCACTTCCAGTTCTGGATGCTGGCCCAACTGCTCGACCCCACGCTGTTCAACAGCCCCGACGAGATGCTGGAGAACCGGCACCGCCTGAACACGGTGATGTTCCGCCGCACGAAAGCCGACGCTTGTCAGTCCGACGGTTCGCCGCTCTTCGCAAGGCGCTGGGTGCACACGGAGTCGTTCCTGATGTCCGCCGAGGAGCGGCTTTTCTATGAGCGCCTCCGCGAGTACCTCGAAGAGGGGTTCGACCTGGCCAAACGCCAGGGCAACAAGGGACGGGCCCTCGGCTTCCTGATGGCCATTTTTCAGAAGATCGCCGCCTCCAGCTTCGCCGCCGTGCGTCGCACCCTAAAGCGTCGCCTGCTCATGCTCACCATCCACGAGGCGTTGCTGCGCGATCAAGAGATGGACATCGACGGACGCGAGCGACTCAGCGACGAAGCCCGCGCTCTGATCCACCTGGAATACGACCTGCCGCAGGACCCGATCAGTCGCAGCGAGGTCGACCGTATCCTGGCGGACCTCAAATACCGAATGGTCAAGAAGTTGGATCAGGAAGCGCTAGAGATGGCTACCGATCCGAACGATAGCGAATTCCGCGCCACCCAGGCCGAGGACATGATCTCCGCCATCGTCGACCTGCACCTTCCGGAAGAGCGCCTTCGCATCGGCGACCTGCTCCGAGTGTTTCCCGCCCAGCGAGAGACCAAGGCGCAGAAGCTGATCGACGGCCTGACCCACCTGTGGGGCCAGAACCCTGACGAGAAGATCGTGATCTTCGCGACCTACCTCGGCACGGTCGAACTGCTCGCCCGCGAGATCGAGGCGACTTTCCCTGGCAAGGGGGTCGTCGTGCTTCGCGGCGGCGACCACGGCGCTAAGGTGGCCGCCGAACGTCGCTTCCGACAAAAAGACGGACCGAGGGTGATGGTCTGCACGGCGGCCGGCCGCGAGGGGATCAACTTGCAGTTCGCCCGCATCCTGTTCAACTTCGACCTGCCCTGGAACCCTATGGACATGGAGCAGCGGATCGGGCGCATCCACCGCTACGGCCAGAACCACACCGCCCAGGTCTACAACCTCGTGCTCTCCGACACCATCGAGGGACGGATCTTCTTGCTGCTCGACGAGAAGCTCACCGAGATCGCCCGGACGGTCGGCAAGGTCGACGAGCAGGGGAACGTGGCCGAGGACCTCAGGTCGCAGATCCTGGGTCAGCTGACCGAGCGACTCAACTACGACCGCCTCTATCAGGAGGCGCTCTCGGATCCTGAGCTCAAGCGCACCAGGATCGAACTCGAGGCGGCGCTGTCGAACTCTCGCGAGGCCCGCGCGGTCGTCTCGGACTTGTTCCAGGATCTCGAAGGCTTCAGTCTGGACGATTACCAGCCGTTCGCCGACGTCTCCGCTAGTATGGGCCGCCTCTCCGCTTTCCTCTCCGGCGCTCTCACGGACAAGGGTCAGCGCTTGATGAGGGTTGGAGACAACGGTCTGACGGTCGTCTCCGACGATGGCCGAGAAGGTCAGCGCTTCACCACGGACCGCGACAGCGCGACCGCCCAGGAGGGGTTGGAGCTGTTGGGAATCGACCACGTTATGGTCCAGGAAGAGCTGCGCCGATGGCAGTCTCTAGAGCCGGAGGAGCTGGGTCTCGCCGTGGAGGGGACCGACGAGGGTGTCGTTCTGCTCGCCATCTGGCAGGTACGAACCTCGGCTGGAGACGGCGGAAAGAAGACTCTGCTGCTCCCCATCGCGGTCCGGCCCGACGGCACCCGGGTCCCGCCGGTCGAGCGCAAGTTCGAAGAGCTTCTCCAGTCCCGTCCGTCGGCTCCACAGCTCCCCTCAGCTGAGCGCCTCCAGCTGTTCCAACAACTGATCGAGCCCGCCCTGCAGCGAGAACTCAAACACCGAGGCGCCACTCAGGGCTCGGAAAGCTACTCCGCCGAACTGGTAGCCTACGTCGAAGTCGTCGGCGCCGCCTGAAGGGTAGCCTCAGAAACGTAAAGCGAGGGTTCATATCGTTTCGCCGCGAACCGCGACCGAACCGGTAGAGATCCAGGAGCGCTTCGTGCTGAAAAAGCTGACCGTCGAAGACTTCACAGTCTTCAGATTCGCGGACATCAAATTTGCAAGCAACCTCAACGTTGTCGTGGGCGAGAACGGTTTGGGCAAGACCCATCTTCTCAAGATTCTCTACTCTGTTCTGAACGTCAGCTACGATCTCGGGAAGAAGCATCCCGGACTACCCACGAAAGCTGCCTTGCAAGGAGCCCTGGCCGAAAAGCTGATCAACGTGTTCCGCCCAGAGGCGCTTGGCCGGTTGGTGAGACGACGCAAAGGGCACGGGCGCTCGGAAATCTCTGTCCGCTTTGAAAAAAAGACCCTCGATCTGGATTTTGCCTTCTCTACGGGCTCGAAGAGCGAGGTCACGATAGACTACCTTCCACAGAACTGGTCTCAGATTCAGCCGGCTTACCTTCCCACGCGGGAGCTGATGTCTCTCTACCCGGGGTTTGTAGCTCTCTATGAAGGCCGATACCTCGAGTTCGAGGAGACCTGGCGGGACACGTGTCTTCTCCTGGGTCAGCCGTTGTTTCGGGGTCCCAGAGCCTCGGAGGCGTCCCGACTGCTCGCTCCGCTCGAAGAGGCTATGGGCGGCAAGGTCGTCCTGGACAAGAACGGCCGGTTCTACTTGAAGCTGCCGGGTAGCGGAAATATGGAGATGCATCTCGTCGCGGAGGGCTGGCGAAAGCTTTGCATGTTGGCTCAGCTGATCGCGAACGGCTCGCTTCTCGATAAGGGCTACCTTTTCTGGGACGAGCCTGAAGCCAACCTCAATCCCAAGATGGTCCGGCTGGTTGCCAAAACAATCTTTGAGCTCTCGAATTCGGGCATCCAGGTCTTCATCGGAACTCACAGCCTTTTCCTGATGAGAGAGCTCGAGATTCTCCTGGCGACTACCCCAACGAAGCTCGACGCCACCTTCATCGGACTCCACGCCGGCGACTCAGGAACCGACGTTATTCAAGGAGGGGACACTTCCGCCATAGGCGACATCGCAGCCTTGGAAGCCAACCTGGAGCAGTCAGACAGATATCTGGAGGTCTAAACTCGTGCCAACGGTGATCAACGTCGACGGTCTAGAGTTCGAGTTCCCGGACGGTTGGAGCGTCAGCAAATACGACGAGTGGGTCTTTTACCGTAAACATTTTCAGTCGGTGTCGACAGGAATCAAGGGCGTTGACCTCATCGCCGTGAGCGAGGGCACAGCCTATCTGATTGAGGTCAAAGACTACAGCCGACCTGGAACTACCAAACCGAGTCAGCTCCCTCAGAGTGTCGCGACCAAGGTCCTCCACACATTAGCCGCAATGCTTCCAGCAAAGCTGAACGCGAACGACCGGGATGAGGTGGCGCTCGCGTCAGCCCTGCTCAAAGCTACCTCGCTGAAGGTTATCCTTCACTTAGACAACCCGAAGACGAAGCCGCATCTCGTCGACCCCGCCGACCTCAAGCAGAAGCTGAAATCTTTGCTCAAGGCCGTCGACCCGCGCGTCACCGTGTCGAGCCGCCAAAGCCAGGGCCACCTCCCTTGGAGCGTGAGCTAACCGACAAATGATCGCGATCCGTCCGTTCTGCGAACTGATATCAGTCCGCAGAACGAACAGATCGCCTGCGAAGACGGCCGACCGGTCCCACCCGAGCCTTACGCCTCGTCCGAGTGGCGCGGGGTCTTCAGGAACTGGTCGAAGGAGGCCTGGCCGCGCTCGCGGGTCTCGATGGTGGTGGTCACGCGCTCTTTGATCTTGGCCGTCTCGCGACCGATAGCGCCGGTGGTGTCGGGCTTGGCAGCGAAGAACGCCAGCACGGCCTCCAGTCGCTCGCGGTCGGGAGCGTCTCCGACGCTTGCCGGCACCACGTTCAGGAACGGCGTCGGAAGCTTGGCCACCAGCGCGTCGTAGTTCGCCTCCAACCATGCCAGCAGGCGCAGCCGGCGCTCTTCCTCCACCCCGTTCTCTCCCAGCAAGGTGCGCAGGTCGGATGCCGTGATCGCTGGGTCGAGCATCAGGTCCAGAGCCACGCCTTGAGCTTCCGCCCCTCCAAACATCCCCAGGGTCTCTAACAACGAGGTCCGACGCTGAGGGTCGGTCGAGGCGACCATCGCCTTCTTCACCGCCTCGACCATCGCGACATCGCCATGACGCGCCGCGATCTGCAGGTAAACGTCGACCAGCGACGGGTCGACCTTGCCAGAGTCGCTCAGATATCCCAGAGCGCCGGACTTTGCGGTAGCGATGACCTTCTCGTCGCCCAACTCCTCGGCCAGCAGACGCAGCAGCAGCGGACGCAAGTTCTTGACCTTGGTCGACTCGCCGGCCTTGGGCGTCAAACCGAAGCGGTCCACCACGGGCTGAATAGCCCCGCCCAGGAAAGCCTTCCAGGCGGCTCGGTTCCCTTCGTTCACGAACACGTGCCGGTTCGCATCGAGCAGTCCCAAAGCAAACGCGACGACCGTCGGATGGGCGTCAGAAAGAAAGCTGCGGGACGCCTGCATCACCTCTCCCACCGACATCAAGTCGGCCTTCACCAGACCCTGCAGGTTGTACATCAGCGCCAGTTTCTCACGATTGCTGAGCTTGTCTCGGTTGGCCAGCAGCGCCTTGAGACCGTGGTCGCCCGTCTGCCAGCGGAAGTAGCCGACGGCACCGTCATCAGGGAAGACCCAGGTCGGCTCGAACTCTAGCTCCACGGTGGTCGAAGGTCCGTCCAACAGCACCGTGGTCACCGCCTGCTGCGAGCCGTTGCCATAGCGGATAAAGATCGGCAAAGTCCAGCTCTGCTCAGGAGCCTTCGTGCCGGCGTTCAAGAACCGGGTCTGGCTGATCTCCAGGCTCTTCCCGTAGGTCGCCACGGAAATCAGCGGGAAGCCGGACTGCTCCGTGAAGGTCTTGAGCACCGACTCGACGTCCTTGCCCGACGCCTCGCCCAGAGCGTTCCACAGGTCCGCGGCGTCAGCGTTGCCGAAGCGGTGCTTGGTCAAGTAGGCGCGCATCCCGGCCTGGAACGTCTCTTCTCCCATCCAGCGCTCGACCATGTTGAGCACCGCTCCGCCCTTGTTATAGGCCAGCCCCAGACCGTCGAAGATGTCGGCCTCGTTGCGGATCGGCTTGCGGATCGGCTTGGTGCTAAGGTTCGCGTCCTGGCCCATCACCCGGTTCTGCGGCGTCATCAGATCGTATTCGAGTTCAGGGTAAAGCCCGTTCACCACCTTGGCGGCCATCCAGGTGGCAAACGCCTCGTTCAGCCACAGGTCGTCCCACCACTTCATGGTGACCAGGTTGCCGAACCACTGGTGGGCCAGTTCGTGCGAGATCACCATCAGGCTCGAGGTCTTTGAGTCTTCCTGAATCGTCGCCTCGTTGACCAGCAGCAAGTCCTCCCGATAGGTGACCATGCCAGCGTTCTCCATCGCGCCAAACGGGAACTCGGTGACCGCCACCTGGTCGAGCTTCTCGTAGGGATACTTGATGCCGAAATAGTCCTCCAGAGCGCCTAAAATCTTGGGCGTCTCGCGACGCGAGAACGCGCTCAGACCCAGCTTCCCCTTAGGTGTCACGATGCGGCCGGGCACCGAAAGTTTCTCTACGGGAGCGTGCTCGTAAGGGCCCACGGCCAGCGCGACCAGGTAGGACGGCATCGGAGGCGTCTTGGCGAACTCGTGAATCAGCCACTCACCCTTGGCAGTAGTCTTCGTCTCTGGCGTGTTGCTGTAGACGTTCTGCGCCTTAGGCGCCTCGACCGTCAACTGATACGGAATCTTGTAGCTCGGTTCGTCAAAACAGGGGAAGCAGAGCCGAGCCGCGCTCATCTCGAACTGAGTGCTCAGGTAGGGCAGGCCCTGGTCGGTGTACTTGTACAGGCCGGACGAGCGCTTGTTGAAAGGCCCCTCGAACTGCAGGTCCAGGCGGTAACTGCCGGCCTTGATGGGGGTTGGAGAAGACAGCGTGACCGTCCCGTCCGCGTTGGCCTTGGAAGTCAGGGGTTGAGCCTTGTCGCCCGACGTCAGGGTCGCCTTCTTAACCGCGATATCGGCGGCGTGCAGCCGGATCTCGCTGGTCTCCTTTTTCAGGTCGAGCGCGATCTGCGTCGAGCCGCTGAAGGTGTCGGCGGCGGGGTCGGTCTTCAGCACGACCGACTGTTGGGTCGGCCGGGCGCTGCCGTCCAGGCGCGCCTCCTGCGCGTGTGCAAAACCGATCAACCAACCCGCCAGCAGCGCCGCGTTGCGGAACCGCTTGCCCCATGCCTTCGAACCAACCGTAAGCTTCATCCCGCGAGATGCATCGCCCCGTTCGGGAAGTCCTGTGCTGAGCTTGCCCCGCTCGGAATTTGACCCAGTTGCCCACAATGATGTATATACATCATTGTGGGCAATTCGAAATGGAACTGGCTGGCTCTGGGAGTCCTGGGCACCATCTGGGGCGTGAACTTTCTGCTGATGAAGATTGCGGTGGGAGTCATTTCACCGTTCCAGGTGGCCTGGCTGCGGGTTCTTTTTGGAGCCGTCCCCGTGCTGCTGGTTGGTGCATCGAGAGGAGTTGTACGACTGGAGCACTGGCGTCACTGGCCGCATTTTCTGGCCATCGGAGTCCTCTCCGTGGTGGTGCCGTTTGTCGGCCTGACGCTAGCGGCGGGAAGATTGCCCTCGGGCGCCTCGGGAGCGATGGCCGGGATGGTGCCGCTGCTCACCGTCGGTCTGGCAGCACTGACCTTAGCTGGAGAGAGCCTTACCCCACGCAAGACGGCCGGGCTGGTCTCGGGCTTTCTGGGCGTCTGCCTGGTAGGGCGTATCTGGACGCTGTCGGGGGCGGGCGCTCAGGAGGCCGTATTGGGAACGCTTTGCGTGCTGGCGGCGGGGATGGGCTACGCCTCGGGCATGGTCTACACCAAGCGGTTCGTGGTGCCGCTGGGGCTCAGCCCGATGGCGCTGAGCTGTTACCAACTGCTGGTGGCCGGGCTGCTGCTGACGGCGGGGGTCGATAAGGTTGGAGTGGACCGACTGTGGAGCGCCCCGGCGGCGCTGCTGTCGGTGGCTCTGGGGCTGGGGCTCCTGGGGACGGGTCTTGCCTTCATCATCTACTTCCGACTCATCGACGAGCTAGGAGCGATGACGGCCTCTTCCGTCTTCTACATTCCCCCACTGGTAGCGCTGCTGGTGGGAAGCTCGATCGGTGGCGAGGCGATCCTACCGGTGCAATGGCTGGGCGCCTTTGCTATCCTGGGGGGAGTCTTTTTGAGCCGGGAGGCCCCGAAACCGTGACCCCGTTTGTCCCCTCTGCCTGCGTCTGTAACAACCTGAAGGCCGCCGCTCGAGCCTCGGGCCGAGCCTACGACGCGGCGCTCGCTCCGCACGGTATCAACGTGACCCAGTACGCCATTTTATCCAACGCCGACCGTTACGGACCGGTGCCGCAGATGCGGCTGGCCGAGCATCTCGAGATGGAGCGCACCACGCTGTACCGCGCACTGGCTATTCTCGAGAAGCGGGAGCTGCTAAAGCTGACCTCTACTTCCCCCGGGCCGACCAAAAGCGTCAGCCTGACCCCTGCGGGGAAGGCCCTGTTGGAGGCGGCGCGGGCGGACTGGGAGCCGCTGCAGGAGCGGTTCGTCCAGGCGTTCGGAGCCGACGGACTGCAGCAACTCAGCGAACTGATGGCCCGCATCCGCGACCACTTCCACGAAGGCGCCTAGACTCTGATGACTTGATGCCGCCTGGCTTTCACGCGCTTTTCAGGTGGGTCGCGATAGAGGCGATGTAGGCCCGCCAGTCCGCCAGCGACTCTTTACACGCTCGGAACAGCTTGGGCAGTCGGATATCTTCGTATTGGTGGACTAATCGGTTTCGCAGCCCGGTTAGCGTCGCCAGACGGGTCGCGACCTCGTTGTTGACCCAGCCCGTGGCAGCCACCGAGAAGAACGAGCTGTAGTAGTCCGAGGGGGGAATCTTTGCCAGCGACTGAGCCAGTTCGATGTTCAGTTTCGCCGCGCTTTCCACCAGCAGCTCGATCTGGCGTTCGGCGACGCGGTGGATCATGAAATTACGAGCAAAGGTAGCCTCGTCCGTCTCAAGGACCTGCTCGAGCTGTTCCGTGTACTCTACGATCTGGGCTAGCTTGCGCGTGACCAGTTCCTTATCCATGCTCCAGTCCTTTTCTAGACTTCGGGTGATGAAGCGCTCGTCGTTTTTCGCCCAGGCGGCCGCGTCGCTGCGTCGCAAAGCAGCGTCCTGGACAAACTGGCGAAACCGATGGGGTTGGTCCTCATAGAGAACTTTGGCCGTCTCGGAGACTCGCCAACGCGCTAACGGCGAGGCATGCGGCAACCAGAGTAGATCAAGGTCGGACCGCCGCAGAGCCTGCACCAGCCGGGTCTCGATCCCGTCCGAGTCGGTGTCGATATGGCGAGGCATCAGGGCCAGGTCGAGGTCACTCTCCGAGTGCTCCTGTTCCGTGGCTCGCGAGCCAAAGAGCAAGACCAGCGCCAACTCTTCCTGGCGCGCGAACTCGGCTATGCCCTCCACTGTCATCCCTGATACTTCGTCCCGTGAAGGGTCGACTCCTAGACTTCCACCCCGTGCTTTCCCCGGGCCTGATGCGCTCAGAGAGCCCGCAGCCAATCGAGCAAGATCGCGACAGGCCGGGCAAAAGAACGAGCGACGAAGTTCGTGATCCGGCGTAGGCTGGGGGTATGAAAAACGAACCTTAGGAAACAGCAAACTGGAAGTCTCTGCCATCGGGCTAGAGGAGAACAACGGAGCGGCCGAACTCGAGCTCTCCCCAGCGGATTTAAGCGAAATCGCCACCCGCCTGGAGCAGGTCGAGGTAGTCGGCGCTCGCTACCCCGAAGCCGTCGAGGCGATGACCAACCGCTAGACGTAGCGGGACCGCTTGGTCGACCGCCTGATGAAGTCTCGGATGCCTGAACGAAGGGGCCGCTTTCGGCTCTCCCTATCGTTGAAGTGTGATATAGTGGCCGGGTGATGAGTTTGTCGAAGACCGTTCTCTTGATCCCTGTGCTTGTCGCAGCAATTGGACAGGTCCCGGCCCTGGCCCAGATGTCGAGTAGCAACATCGACCCCGGCTACCAGGCCGTCATGTCCCGGGCCGGCGGCGAGTCGTACGTCCGCCAGGAGCCCGTCGAGTCGGGCTCCGGCGGGTCCGAGTGCTACGACGCTTCCTATTCGGACTACTGGTACGGCTCCGCATATGGGTACAGCTCTGCGGCCTCCTCGGACGCAGAGGAGAACCCGGGCGAAGAAGAGTGGCGGCGCTGGAATCCATCCAGAAAGCGCGACTCGCTATCCAGAAGCGGCCCACCTGATCGGAAGCACGGCGCTATTCGGGCGAACTCTGGGCAACGACAGCAGTCTGCTCTATGACATGATCGGAGTCGCCGTCCAGAAGATCGCCGCCGACGGCTTCATCGGGCTACTCCCGCCGAACGCCCCTCTGTCCCCTGAGCAGTGGAAGACTCTCACCGCCGACCTGGTCGCCGCCGTGCCGCCGGTCGATCAGTTCACTCGGGTCATGGAAGCTGAACTCTGGAGCAGTGTGGTCTCCCTGGACGCGCTCGACGAGTCCAAGCACCGACCCGAAGAGGTCTCCTCTCCGGTGACGCGCCTTCCCGGCTGGATGGACCGGGAGCGCCGGATTTACGCCAACCTCATGGTCGAGATACTGAGCTCCGTGAAAGAGACCGGAACGCCGCAGTATCCCAGAGCGCTCGAGCGACCCACCAGGGGCGACTATATGACGGGAGAGACCGGGGTGGTCGCGATGATGCTCATCCCTAACCTCGGTCGGGCCAACGAACAGTTGAACTACGACCGCCGCTTGATGACCAGCCTGGCTCTGGTCAGCGGAACGCGCGCCTACCTGGCCCAGCACGGCAAACTTCCGACCAGCGTCGAGCAGATAAAATCCTCTGGTATTGCGACTCCCGACGGATCGTTGCTGGGAGCGAAGGAGACGCAGTTCACCAGCGACGGCAAGAAGGTCACGGTTGTCGCCGACTACTCCCTGCCCGATTCCGAGGTGGTGCTCAGCAAGCACTTCCCGATCCCCGCCTGGGCCAGAGGGACGACGAAGGACAAGATTGTCTTCGAGGTCCTGGCTCGCCCCTGACTCCCGCGAGGCCCTGAAAAGGAAAGAGGCCCCCGGTCATCCCGAAGGCCTCTTTCGTCGGCTGTTTCTCGATCGGCCTAGTTGACCGTTCCGTCTACGATGAGACTGACGTTACCGGTCAACGATTGGCCCGTCGGCGTGGTGTACTGGGCCCGGATGGTATAGGTGCCCGCCGGCAGAGTGTTGTAGACCACGAGACGGTTCTTCACGGTATCGATAAACCCGCCGCCCGAAGCCGTACTGGCCACCACGACGTTCTGCGAGTTCAGAAGCTGGTACTCCGCAATCAGGCCAGTGACATCATGATACTGGCCGTCCTGGTAGAACGTCGTAGCGTAGACATCGAAGTCTTGCGCGATTCCGTTTCCGATCTGCGTGGTATCGACTTCGTTGCTGAGCTCGTCGTCGCCGCTATTCGAGGCGATCTTGTTCGTCACCAACTGCAAACTCGTCGCATTCGGAGTGAGCCCGCTCGGAGGGTTGACCGTAATCGTTCCCGTCATGCTGCTCACTGCCTGAGGTCCCGAGCCGGAACTTCCACCGTAAGTCGGTCCCCAAAGGGTTCCCTGGATGCTCACCGGCTGCAGGGGAGAGCCATCGATCGGAGGGTGCCAGGTGATAAAGCCAGGCGCACCGAGGTTGATGGAGGTCGCTCCCTGACCGTCGCCAGCGTAGTTGGAAATCGTAGCCATCGCCTTGAGAGCCGAAGAGCTGCTGACATTCTTCCAGTAGGTGCGCGTGGTGACATCGATCGAGGGGGTCGTAATCCCCTTGGCGTCGAGCGTGGTTTTTGCGGTCAACTGATTTCCGCTATTGGTGACCGCCAGGTTTCCACTGCTCGGAAGCGTCGCGTAGGCGAAAACATTGGCCGTCCGACCTCCTTCCGGACTTCCCGCGTAGTAGCGGAAGATCAGGAAGGTCGAACTGTATTCCGTGTCGCCCTGGAAGTCGTTGTAGTAGGACGTGGCCGGCGTGCTGTTCACGCCAGACCACTGATAGACGTTCTGGTTGTTGGCGCCATCGTCAGTGTCGATGTCGAAGAACGCCTGCCCCTGAACGTCGGTGTTGCCGAAGAGCCCGCTGCCTCCGTCGTACTTCTGCTTGCCGTAGTTCCCCGTGTTGAAGCCGAAGGCTGCAAAGCCGGCTTTCCATCCGTCGTTGTCGTCCGAGCTCTTGGCCCGGCCGATGCGGTTTTGCACGAAGTTGTCGATGTCAGAGCGTCCCGGAAGACGCCAGTCGTCGTAGCCGCCTTCGCTCCAGTTATCTGCCAGATTGTGGGCGTCGTAGTAGTTGGACTGGGACTGGAAGTTGGCCACCCACATCTGGCCGACTTGCATATCGACCAGAAAATCGTCAGACGAGAGCTTGTCGGGCACCTGGGCTACGGCCTGAAGGGTGTCGGCGACGGCGTCTTCGATATCCGAGCGGGCGGCATCAATGGCGGCGGCGGGGGGAACCGACATATGCGCCAGTTCAGCACGATTGTTCACTGCTTGGGAGAGGTAGTTCAGGTAGACTTCCAGGTTCTTCTGCAGAAGGTCGGTCAGCCCGTTGATACGCACAGCATAGCTCTGATAAGAGCTGGTGTCGCTCAGATTCATCTTGTAGCCTTGAACGCCGTTGGTGTCGGCGAATTCGGCGTAGGTATAAACAATGTTGTCCGCAGCCGTGACGCCGTTGGCGGGAGTATCGACCAGATAAGAGCGTAGTTGCTGCATATTGTCTTCGATCAGCAGAAGTGTCGCCAGATTGAAGCTGGGCGGGCCTCCCTCGGCCGCAAGTTGAACCGATTTGGCATAGTTACTGATGTTGTCGAGCGAGGTCTGCATCGCATCGCGGTCGGTGGTGTATTGGCCACTGATCCCCGAGGCGTTGACCTCGCTCTCGAGTTGGGTGAGCTCGTTGAGGACTTCGTCGAGCTGTTCCGAGATAGCGTTGAGGGCTCCGCTGGTGCCCAGATTCAGACCGAAGAACTGCGTGACAGCGCCGAACGCGCCAGCGTCGAGCAGGCTGACGGTGTCGCCCAGCAGGTCGCCCGCGATCTCCTTGGTCAGTTTCGCCCCTGCGGATTCCGCGACCTCGGCGTTGAGGGTGGGGTTGTTGATCTGCTCTTCCACCAGGTCGTAGTAAGCAGCAAGCCCCCCGTTCTGAGCCGCCTGCTGATAGAAGACGATCGGACGGAAAGGAGAGACTTCGGCGTTGGTGACCCAATCCGGGTTGAAACCGTCGGGCAGATCGAAGTGGTCGCCGACAGCCTCATTGGCCTGTTCCAGAGAGGCGCCGGGATTGGCCTCGAGAAAACGCGACGCCAGGGTCGTGAGAGGGTGAACGTACATGGTTCCCCCGTGGTAGCCGCCGCGGATCTCTCGAGTGTGGACGGTGTTTTCGCCCGTCCGCTGAGCGTGGATCCGGAAGTCTTGAGGAAGCGGACCGTAGGTGTAGAATACACCCGCGCTGTTGGTCGTGAGGGTATAGAGAGTGTTGTCTTCCAGGTCGGTGACCCGGACCTGGTCGCCCTCTCTGTAGTTGTCGAGAAGGACTCGTCCCATGAAGAATCCGTCGGCGGGTGCTCCATTCTGAGGAGGGGTCGAGGTAAAGACGAAGTCGTCCTGGGAGTTTCCACATCCTGTGGTCAAAGTGACGAAGCCTACGATCAGTAGGCTGGCGACGGCTCTGACCCACCTCGGTGAAGAGGACGTACGGCGTTGAAGTTTCATCGTTAGCTCCAAGTTTTGAGTTGGGATGCCCATCTTCCCAAGACTCAACAGTTCTCCTATGAGTTCCTTGGCGTGAAGATTTTTCTTGGTAGAGGAGACGTGGCTCTCAGTTACGTGCCGGCCTCTCGACACAGCTCCATCAGCTCGTCCCGCAGGACGTTGTCGACCCCACGACAGACCAGTGCGTGAAAGACCACCATCTTTCCCGCAGGTCCCGTCAAGGGGACAAACACGACCCGCGGCGGAGCCATCGCGGCGGCATCGAACGGCACCAGCGAGACCCCCTGCTCGTGCTCGATTAGAGAAAGTAAGGAGAGCAGACTATCGCCGGTCTGCTCGAAGCGCACCTCGAACCCCGCCTCCCGGCAAGCCCGCCGAATGGTACTACGTCGGCCGGGGAACAGGTCGTCGCGCAGCACCACAAAAGTATCGTCGGCCAGTTCCGCAAGGTCTATCGAATCCCGCCCGGCCAAACGATGGCTACGCGGTAGTACGGCCGACAGCGGGTTCTGAAACAGCGCCCGGGCCTCCAACTCCAGCGGGGGCTCCGTTTCCCAGAAACCTACGAAAGCCACGTCGACCTCCTGTCGCATCAGCATCTGAAATCCGAGCGTGGGCGGGGCCTCGACGATCTCCAGCGTCATCTCGGGATGCCGCCGACGCAGCTCGGCCATCGCTCGACCGACTGGACCAAACAGCGAGCGCGCGATGTAGGCGATGCGCAGTTTGTCCCCGCCGGCGAACCCTTTCATCTCGGCCAACAGCGCCTGCTGCTCGGCCAGCACCGCGCGGGCTCGGCCCAGGAACGTCTCACCCGCTTCGGTCAGGGTAACCCCACTACGATGACGGTCCAACAGTTTCACACCGAGGTGCTCCTCGAGTTGGCCCAGTTGGCGGGTCAGAGTCGGTTGGGAGAGGTGCAAGCGAGCGGCAGCCCGATTCAGGCTGCGCTCTTCGGCCACGGCCACGAAGTACTGCAGATGGCGAAATTCTATCTCCATAAGAGACACCGGGGTTCTCTTGAGTCCGAGAGGTTATGCCTGTGAGGCATAAGGGTTGCACCTTTAAAGTATTTTACGAACCGCGTTCCCGCTGTCTATGCTGGATCCATCTTTAGTCCAGAGGATGGGCGGAGCAGCGCAAGACGCCTTCTCCCACATTCCTGGATACATTCAGGAGTCCAGTTTTGTCTAATCCCTATCACAGCCTTTACACCGCCGACGACAGCGTCGTCGTCTTCATCGACCATCAGCCTCAGATGACGTTCGGCGTCGCCAACATCGACCGCGCCACCCTGCTCAACAACGTCACCCTCCTGGCCAAAGTCGCCAAGGAGTTCAGCGTGCCCGCCGTCATCACCGCCGTAGAGACCGAGAGCTTCTCGGGCTACGTCTGGCCCCAACTGCTCGACGTGTTCCCCGGTCAGGAAGTGATCGAGCGCACCTCGATGAACTCCTGGGACGACCAGGGCTTCCGCGACGCCATCAAGGCCACGGGCCGCAAGAACATCCTGCTGACCGGTCTGTGGACCGAAGTCTGCGTAACCTGGCCCTGCATCGAGATGCTGGGCGAAGGCTACAACATCTACATCGTCGAGGACTGCTGCGGAGCCACCTCGCAGGCTGCCCACGAAGCGGCTCTCTCCCGTATGGTGCAGGCCGGAGCCACCCGCGTGACCACCATCCCCGCCCTGCTCGAGTGGCAGCGCGATTGGGCCAAGCGCGAGCACTACGACAACCTGATGGGTCTGATCAAGAACCAGGGCGGCGCTTACGGTATCGGCGTCGAGTACGCTTACACGATGGTTCACAAGGCGCCTCAGTCGGCTCAGAAGCCCCAGGTCGTCAAGACCCCCGCGGCTCACCACTAGTCATGGTCGCAGCCGAACCGATAAGCACGGTGACGCTGCGCCAGGTCCGGGCCGGGGCGGAAGCCGAGTTCGAAGCCTCCCTCAAGGAGTTTTTCACTCGGGTCCGCTCGGTCCCGGGCCAACTTGGCGTGCACGTCGTGAAACCGATGCCGGGCAGTGCGAGCCACGAGTGGGGCATTATGCGCACTTTCGAGTCGCACCAAGCTCGCGACGCCTTCTTCTCCTCCGACATCTTCTTAGAATGGCAGGCTCAGGCCGAACCGTTCATGGAGGGCGAGCGCACTCAAGAGACCGTCTCCGGACTGGAAACCTGGTTCACCCTGCCGGGCGCAAAAGCGATCATCCCGCCTCCTCGCTGGAAGATGGCGCTGATGTCTACCCTGGGCGGATGCACCTCGGCCACAGCGGTCAGCCTGATCCTCGGCCCGCACGTGGGTGGACTGCCGTTCCTGCTCAAGACCGTTCTGATGTCGTTCTGCATTGCCGGGCTCATGACGTACCTGATGATGCCGATTCTGGCCAAACTGTTGAAAGGCTGGCTCTATCCCAGCGCCCGCTAATGTCCCCTTACTCTTTCACCCTGGCGCTGCTGCTGGCTCTGGGTCTGGCTCTCCACGTCCAGGCCCAGGAGCTGACCCCGGCCCGGTCTCCGCAAGCAGAACAGCCAGAGCTTCCGCCCACCTGGGAACTGCACGGCGAACTGCGCCAGCAGGCCGCCTATCAGAACGTGCTGGATTTCGGCGCCGAGAGCGACGAGGCGCTACAGCAACTGCTCTCGCGCCTGCGCCTGAAGCTGGACTATCGTCCCGCCCCGGGGTGGGAACTCCGGCTCGGTTTGAGCAACTCCCTGGCCTGGGGCAGCCTTCCGCCCGCGCCCAACGACCAGGATCCTCTCTATCTCGAGGAAAGCTACGCCAAAATCCCCCTGGGGCCCCACAGCTCCCACCTCACCGTGGGACGCCAGCTGGTCTCGCTGGGCACCGGACGTCTGGTCTCGGCAAGACTGGGTCCCAACGTTCCGCTCTCTTTCGACGGAGTGCGCTATCAGTATGACGGCGACGGCTTCGACGTCCAAATGATGGCGCTCACCGCGGTGCGCAACAACAACAGGGCGTTCGCCGACAACTCGGGCGGCGACTGGCTGTGGGGCGCTTACGCCACCACCGCCCTCAACGACAGCCTGTCCGCCGACTTCTACCTGCTGGGAGACAAGCGGGAGCGGCTGCGCCTGGCCGGAGATGTGGGAGGGGAGACGCGCTACAGCCTGGGATCGCGCCTCTTCGGTAGCAACGGCTCGTGGGACTACAACTACGAACTCGTCTACCAGACGGGAGAGTTCGCCGACCGACCGATCTCGGCCTGGACCGTGGCCACCGACAACGGTTGGACTCTCGACGACGGCGGATGGCAGCCTCGACTAGGCCTCAAAGCCGACATCGCCAGCGGCAGCAAGGGTGGGCGCACCGTCGGCACCTTCCATCCGCTCTACCCCAACTTCTCCTACTTCAGCGAAGCTGCCCTCATCTCACCCTCCAACCTCATCGACATCAATCCGAACCTCACCCTGCATCCCACCGAGAAGCAGACGGTCGTCCTGAACTGGGACTTTCTCTGGAGACAGTCGAGAAGCGACGGTCTCTACGTGCCGCCCGGCCTGGAACTGTTCCCAGCCGAAGCCTCCAGAGAATCGCGCATCGGCGACCAGATCTCCCTTCTCTACCAGAACCAACTGTCCGAAAGCGTCGAGTTCGAAATCGGCTTCACCCGCTTCCGCGCCGGCCCTTACCTGAGGGAGGCGGGTGGAGAAAGCACCACCTTCGTCGTCACTTCCTGGACCTTCGACTTTTAAGGAGCACACTCAATGTCCGACACTATCTTTTACAACGGAAAAATCACCACTCTGGGCACCCCTTCCGAGGTCTCGGCCGTAGCCGTCAGCGACGGGCGCATTACCGCCGTGGGCGATGACGACACCCTGCTGGCCGCAGCTCAGCCCGGGACCGAAAAGATCAACCTCAACGGCCGACGCGTGATCCCCGGTCTCAACGACTCTCACCTGCACGTCATCCGGGCCGGCCTGTTCTACAACCTCGAGCTACGCTGGGATGGCGTGCCCACCCTGGCTCAGGCGCTCGAGCAGCTCAAACAGCAGGTCGCTATCACCCCGCCTCCCCAGTGGGTGCGCGTGATCGGCGGCTGGAACGAGTTCCAGTTCGCGGAAGGCCGCATGCCGACCATCGACGAGCTGAACGCTATCGCTCCCGAAACGCCGGTCTTCTTGCTCCACCTGTACGACTGCGCGCTGCTCAACGGCGCCGCCCTGCGCGCCTCCGGCTTTGACAAGAACACCCCCAATCCGCCCGGTGGAGTGATCGCCCGAGACCGCCACGGGAATCCGACCGGTCTCTTGATCGCCGAGCCGAACGCGCTGCTGCTGTACGCTACCATCGCCAAGGCGCCCACCCTGAACACCGAGGACCAGAAGAACTCGACTCGCCACTACCTGCGTGAGCTCAACCGGTTTGGGGTGACCTCCGTCTCGGATGCCGGAGGTGGAGGTCAGAACTACCCCGACGACTACGCCGTGGTCAAAGCGCTCGACGAAGAGGGGCACCTGACCGTGCGCATCGCGTACAGTCTGTTCGCCCAGAAGGGTGGACAGGAACTGGCCGACTACAAGCGCTGGCTCGGTATGACGCACCCCGGTCAGGGCAGCGACCTGCTCAAAGTGAACGGCGCGGGCGAGAACCTGGTCTGGAGCGCCGCCGACTTCGAGAACTTCCTGCAGCCGCGCCCGGAACTGGCGCCTACCATGGAGGCCGAACTCGAACAGATCGTCCACATGCTGGCCGAAAAGCGCTGGCCCTGGCGTATCCACGCGACCTACGACGAGACCATCCAGCGCTTCTTGAACATCTTCGAGCGGGTCCATCGCGACATCCCGATCGACAACCTGCGCTGGTTCATCGATCACGCCGAGACCGCTTCGGAGAAGACGCTCGAGCGGATCAAGGCGCTGGGCGGCGGCATCGCCATCCAGCATCGCATGGCGTATCAAGGCGAGTATTACGTGCGCCGCTACGGACTGGAGAACGCCCAGGCGCGTCCCCCGATCCGGAAGATGTTAGAGATGGGTCTGCCGGTCGGAGCCGGAACCGACGGCACCCGGGTCGCCTCCTACCATCCCTGGACCTGTCTCTGGTGGCTGGTCACCGGACGCACCGTAGGAGGCCTCACCATCAACCCCGATCCCCGGGAACGCCTCAGCCGCGAAGAGGCGCTGCGCCTCTACACGCACGGCAGCGCCTGGTTCTCGTCTGATGATGACAAGAAGGGACGCCTGGTGGAGGGTCAACTGGCCGACTTTGCGGTCCTCTCGGACGACTTCTTCAAAGTTCCGGACGATCAGATTCGCGGTCTCGAGAGCGTGATGACCGTGCTGGGTGGACGCATCGTTCACGGCAACGCCGAGTTCAAAGGGCTGGCGCCCGAGCTTCCCGCGGCCTCTCCGTCCTGGTCTCCCACCGCTCGCTTCTCGGGCTACGACAACTCCTCGCCGGCGCCCCACGGCCACTCACACCCGCTGGTTATGGGAGCTGACGGACGCCTCTGGGAGTCCGGCTGCGGCTGCTGGTTCTAGTGAGAGCGGAAGCTTCCTAGCGCGCTACCAGTCGGTCCTGGCTGGGCGGCGCGCCGAACAGGCGCTTGTATTCGCGACTGAACTGGGCGGGGCTGGCGTAGCCGACTTCAAAGGCCGCGTCAGCCGCGCCCAGCGCTCCACCCTGAATCAGGCGGCGCGCCTCTTGCAGGCGCAGCAGTTTCTGGTACTGGATGGGAGAGGTCGAGGTCAGAGATTTGAACTGGTGGTGCAGGGTCGAGGCGCTGACGCTGAGTTCCTCGGCCAGGTTCTCGACCCGCATCGGCCGGGAG
Organism: Vulcanimicrobiota bacterium; assembly: GCA_023447635.1. Taxonomy (GTDB): domain Bacteria; phylum Vulcanimicrobiota; class Xenobia; order Xenobiales; family JADMJV01; genus JAEXNA01. The sequence continues at coordinate 46,783 of JAEXNA010000135.1, forward strand.
AAATTCTCCCGGAGCCAGCGGATGGCCCGCAGCGCCACGCTGCGGCTTTCGCCCAGCCCCAGACGGTGAAGCACCGGGGCGGTCGAACTTTGCAGCAGAAGATAGATCAGCTCGCGGTAGATCAGCGGGGCCAGCACGGCGGCGTCTTTCGGCCGTTCGAGCAGGCGGGCCAGGCGATGGACGGCCTCTTCGAGGTCTCGGTCCAGGCTCTGCACGGTGAGGGCGGGAGGCTCGCTGGGGCTTTCGCTCAGGGTGAGGCCCGCCTGATTGGCAACCTCGACCACCTCCATCGGTTCGAGCGCGACGGCCAGACCCACGTAGGGATGCTCAACGCTTGCCGTGACGGCGTGAGAGTTCAGCGGCAGGTCGGCCGAGACCATCAGGTACTCTGATGGTCCGTAGCTCCACCGTCGTTCGCCCAGAAACACATCCTTGCGGCCCTGCAGTACGATCCCCAACCCGGGCCGGGTCAACGCACAGACCGTGTTGTGAGGACGGACCGAGCGGGCCAGCATTAATCCGGGCACGGCGGTCTCGAATATTCCGTCTTCGGGGCAGTGGCGCAGGCAGAGGTCCAGGATGCTCATGTCCCTATTGTGACCTCCGTTGCAGGATCAGGCAAGCCTCTCGTAGGATGCGGCTACCGCCACGGCTGGACGGCCACTCACAATAGAGAGAGCAAATTTCTCTTCAGGAGTGTGTTATGAAAGACAAAGTTATCGCTATCACCGGCGCCAGTTCAGGGATAGGAGAGGCTATCGCCCGAGAACTGGCGGCTCGAGGAGCCAGGCTGATATTGGGGGCGCGTCGCCTGGACCGGCTAGAAGCGCTGGCGGACGAACTGGGCGGCTCGGTACTTCCGTTCTCGCTCGACGTGACCGATCGGACCCGTTTTCAGGAGTTCGTGGCGGCGGCGGTAGAGAAGTTCGGTCGGCTCGACGTGCTGATCAACAACGCGGGCATCATGCCGCTTTCGCCTCTCGAAGCGAACCTGGTCGAAGAGTGGGAGGCCACCGTGGACGTGAACATCAAGGGGGTACTTTACGGTATCTCGGCGGCGCTGCCGCAATTCCGCAAACAGGACAGCGGTCATCTGATCAACGTCAGTTCGGTCGCGGGCCATCTGGTGTTCCCCGGCGCCTCGGTCTACTGCGCGACCAAGTTCGCGGTGCGAGCGCTGTCGGAAGGGTTCCGCCAGGAGGCTGGTCCCAACATTCGCACCACCATCCTTAGCCCGGGAACGACGCGCAGTGAACTTGGGCAGACCATCACCCACGCCGACACGGTCAGGGCGATCGAGCCGCTGGTGAATCTGGCGATCGATGCCAGTTCGATGGCGCGGGCGGTGGCTTTCGCTATCGAGCAACCTGCGGATGTCGACGTGAACGAACTGCTGATCCGGCCTACGGCTCAGACGCTGTAGGAGCTACAGTGAGGCTCTGGCTTTCGCGAATCTGGCGAGCCTTGGCTTTGGCCTGGGCCACTCTCAGTACCGAGTCGGCGGCTCCGTGCGCCGTGCAAAGTTCCAGGATGTGGCTCACGTAGGGGTTGTTGGTGTTAGCCCGGGTGGCCGCCACGAATTCAACTTCGGCTTCGGGGTGGGCCACCGGCACGAAGGTGACCAACGGATAGGTCAGGGCCGAGGCGCAGGACGGGACCAGCGAGGCTCCCCGCTGATGGGCGATGGTAGCGAACAGCGAAATCAGGCTGTCCGCCTCTTCCTTGAAGGCGATTTCGAAACCGCCCAGGCGGGCTAGCTTTTGGATGGAGGCCTGGCGGCCGGGGTAGAGGTCGTCGCGCAGGCTGATGAACGTCTCGTCTTGCAACTCCCGAAGCAGGACGAAACCGCGCGAGGCCATGGGATGGTCGACCGGGACCACCATGGCCAGCGGGATGCGGTACAGGGCGGTGCATTGGACCCCGTCGCTCACGGGACCGTCGAACTGACCCAGAAAGGCGATATCGATCTCATTGTGCAGCAGCATCTCGGGCTGCTTGCCAGGTGGAGCTTCGACGATCTGGATGGTAAGCCCGGGGTAAAGGCGGCGCATGTCCGCGATCGCTTCGCCGACGGCGCCGAACAGCGAAGGTGCGATGTAGCCGACCCTCAGCGGTTCGGTCAGGGCTGGGCGCAGGTCGATCTGCATCGCTTCGCGGGCTTCCAGCAAGGCGCGGGCTCGACGCAAAAACGCTTGCCCGGCTTCGGTCAGTGAGGTCCCGCCGCGGGACCGCACGAAAAGTTGGACCTCGAGGCGTCCTTCGAGTTCGGACAGTTGGCGGCTGAGGGTGGGCTGTGAGAGGTGCAGTCGGCCGGCCGCCCGGTTGAAGCTCTGCTCCTCGGCGACGGCGACGAAATACGAGAGTTGACTGAATGTGACGTCCATAAAAGTGGTCCTCCCCCCAGTATAGGTATACGATTCTGCTTGAAGTTCGTCATTCCCGCTGGACTGGAGCGCCGGAGAAAAATTGCGCCTCGACGGCCCGCCGGTATCAGGTTTCTTTCCCCTACTGGGGATACGCCTGGTCCGAGTCGGCGTACCCTCGGTCCAATAAGGCGTAAAGTCCCGCGCGGGACCGACGCGCAAGCGGGAGGTGGTGCTTTCGGCTGGAGGGAGGCCCTGCGGGCAAACGAACCTCTGCGGGATGCTGACGACCCCCGCAGCGCACGGCGGATCGCCTGGAGCGAGACCGGACCGTGTCTGACTTTCACACCGCTCTCGATCTGGTCGGGACCTTTCTCTTCGCGGTCAGTGGAGCAGCTAACGCGGTGCTTCGTAAACTCGATGTGTTCGGGGTCCTGGTCGTGGCCTTCATCTCCGCCAACTGTGGCGGGATTCTGTCCGACCTGTTGGTAGGGGTGACACCTCCGTCAGCGATCAACGATTGGCGTTATGTGGCGGCTTGCGTACTGGCAGGGCTAATTTCGTTCTACTGGTTCGGACTGGTCGAGCGGATGAAGTCGCCGGTGCTGATCTTTGACGCTCTGGGGCTCGGGCTCTTCTCGGTCGAAGGCGCCCACCAGGCGCTGCACCACGACCTCTCGCCCGTGGCCGCCGTGATCGTCGGGATGCTGACCGGCATCGGGGGAGGCGTCGCGCGAGACGTGCTGTTGCGCCAGGTGCCTGCGGTTTTCCAGGGAGAGGTCTACGCTGTCGCCTCCCTGGCTGCTGCGGCCATCGTGGTGCTCGGAACAGCAGCCCGTTGGCCCTCGGAGGCGCTGTCGGTACTGGGAACCGCCGTCTGCTTCGGATTGCGCTATTTCGCTATGACGCGAGGCTGGGCGCACGCCCCCTCGCGTCACGCTCCGCAGGAAGAAGCCTCCGAACTGTAGGCCCTCCAGGCCTGGCTTAGGAGGCCTCGGCGTGCTCGGTTCCCCGGAAAGCGCAAGCTTCCACGCATCGGCGAATCGAACCCACTTTCTGCGCTCGACCTGTGGCCGTCTGGAGGGGATAGGGGAGGGGCGAGAAAGGAGCGGAGATGTACTTATTCAGCCATAGCGCTCTGGCGCACGGAGTGCCTCTTCCCGCCGAGTGGGCGGTGCTGGTTGCCGTTTCCATCATGTACTGGGCCCTCGGGCAGATCACCGGGGTCGCCAAGACCTCGGTGGCGGGCACGGCCTGGAATCGCGGGAATCGCGAGACCGAGCCTGAGGTTCCCGCCTGGGTGAAGCGAACGGAGCGAGCCCAGAGAAATCTGCTCGAGAGCTACCCGTTCTTCCTATCGCTGGTAATCGCGCTGGGCTTCACCGGCAAGAGCACCGACATCAGCACGGCGGGGGCTATTCTGTGGTTCGCCTGCCGCCTGGCCCACGCGGGACTGTTCATGGCCGGCATCACGGGATGGCGCACGGTGGCCTACCTGGCCTCTCTTGGTGGCCTCGGCATGATGCTCTTCACCCTGGCAACCTGATATTCAGGGGGGCGTTCGGGCCGCGCACGCCTTTTGGGCGCAGGGACCAACCCATCGCTGGACCAACGCAGGCGTCCCGCCACGGGACCAACGTCGCTAGCCGAACCGTAGGTTGGTCCCATCGCGGGACCAACGTCGCTAGCCGAACTGTAGGTTGGTCCCATCGCTGGGCCGTGTAGCGTCGAACTCATCGCCTGGAGACCTCGGCGGTCCCCCTGGGGCCCGGCGGGGCGCCGAAGCCGGGTGTTGGCCGGT
>JAEXNA010000224.1 GCA_023447635.1 Vulcanimicrobiota bacterium
CCCCTCCACCAACCAAACTTTTACTCTGCTCAAGAGCTATCCGCAGAAGGTCTGGCTCACCGGAGTCGACATCGCGGTCAAGGATCAGACCACCGACGCCCCCGTGAAAGGCGTTCTGAGCGCAGCCACCGTGGGCTTTCAAGACGTCGAGCGGCATCGTCAACTGAACGCGCTGGACGGTCCTCTCTCGCCCTCGCTGTTCCATCCCGGCCCTGAACTGACCAGCCTCGAGCTGCCGGACGGCTACGGCATCCCGCTGCAGTCCAACGAACAGCTCTACCTGAGCGCCATCTGGCAGAACCGCGACCTCTACCGACCTCCACTCGAGGCCCGCCTGGACGCCACCCTGCACTTTGCTCCGGACACTCAGCCGCCCCCCAAAGAGTTGAGGGTCCATCCCGTCTTTGCCACCGTCCCCGAAAAGTCCAAGGACCAGCCCAGGCCGTACGACAAAACGCTACAACTCGACGGCCAGGGCAAGGCCGTTAGCGCGCGCTGGCTGATCCCTAGCGGCGCCTCGGAAGCCCACTCTCTGGTGTCCTACCAGCTGCCCGCAGAGACCACGCTGACCGTGCGCTACCTTAGCGCCTTTGTCTACGACGACTGGACCTACCTGGAACTGACCGACCTGACCACCGGCGCCTCTCTGGTCCGGTTCACTCCCGGCGCCCCCCTGACCCGCACCCTGGCCCCCCCCTTAACGCTGGATTCCCGGCATCGACTCGAGCTGAAGGTCGGCTACAAGAATCCCGCCGCCAGCGATCACGTCGGCGCCGGCATGCTGGTCCTTTACACCGATCCCTAATCTGTGACGAATCCCGCGCCCGAAGCCTCGCCGTGACGCCCCAGCCGCGATCCTTTCAGCACCGTAAGCTGAGGCCCCAGCAGCGCTACCGCTAAAGTATCGTTGCAGCCCGGTGCCAGCCGCATATCCAGACGCATGAACTCGCCGTCCGGCTGCATCGTCAGCCCACGCAGCAAGGGGTTCGAACGGTCCAGCAGCAAGGGCCCCTGCAGCGGCTTGGCCCAGACCTGAAAATCCATCTCACCGGGGTACCAGGTTACCGGTCGACGGCTGATCGGAATCCCCAGGTCCCGGCACAAGTCCAACGGAGTCGAGGGGGCGAGCAGGCGCAGCCGCAGCAGCGTGAAGGGGCCGGCCTTGTCCTGGCCCTCGACCCGGATCCCGGACAGGTTGGAGGCCAACTCCGGACGCGAGGTCAGCGCCCAAACCTGGTAGCCGGAAGGCAGGTCGAGGCGCCCATAAAGCCACAGGTTCAAAGCGTAAGGCTGCCAGCCGAAGTTCGTCACCCATTGGCGCAAGGCAAGAGGCGACAGATAGATCAGGACACCCAGCAGCACCAGGGGAACCTTCCGCCAGGGACGCCCGGAGACAGCTTCCCACATCAGGGGGAGCGCCAGAACCAGCATCGTGACAGGCATCCGCCACAGAGCGTCTTGCCAGGTGCGGCCCGCCAACACCAGGTAGATTGGCACCGCCGTCAGCAGCAGCGCCGCCGCGCGACGTCGCCCCAGGGCCGCGAAAGTCACCGGCAGGGTAGCCCACACCTCGGGCGAGAGCGGCCCACCGTCGACCGCGTTTTTGGCGAGCACGAACAGGCACAGCGTCAGCGAAGTCGCGCTGCCCGCCGTCGTCGTGCGGTAAGCGCGCAAGGCGGTCAAGGCGGTCAAAACCAGCGTGGTCAGGAACAGCGCCAGGTGGGCCCAGGGTAGCCAGGTCGGGAAGAGCGGCTGGAAGGGGAACCCCGCGTCGGTCTGCGCCGCCAGCGAGCCAAACAGCGGGCTCAGCAAGACCTTGGAGGCGTGGATATGGGTCGGTGCGTTGATCGACCAGTAGCCCTGACGAGCCAGCAACGACTCTTCCCCCAACCCGAGTCCAGCCAGGCGCGAGTACCACAGGTGCTCCAGCAGCGAGGTGACCGCACACAGCAGCAGAGCGCCGCTCAGGTATCGACCGGACTGCGGCGAGGGGGTTGGCAGAGGCGATAGATGTCCCAGGAGCAGGGCCAGGAAGAAGGCCAGCAGGGCCAGAGTCTTGGCCGAACTATGACCCAGCGCCAAAAAATCGACCGCGCCTTTGACCCCCAACGACAGGTCGGGAGAGAGCAAGCAGCCCAACAGCAGCGCCCCCAGAGCGAACGCGGCGCCCTTCATCGACCGTCCCTAGGAGCGCCCCGCCAAAGAGGAGAAAGGTTCGGACAGAATGCGCTGCTCCCGCCATCGGCCATCACCTCGAGAGGTTCTCAGCCTTCGCCTGGGCTCCCTGTCGACGAGTTCGAAGGCGCCCTTTTGAACGGCTGGCGAGCGACAACCTTCGGGCTGGATCTGCGCTCCCTGGCGCTTTGCCGAATCGCCACCGGATTGGTGCTGATCGGCGATCTCATCTCGCGCGCCACCACCTTTCGCCTGCACTACACCGACCTGGGCATGCTGCCTCGTCAGGCCATGTACGAGATCGGCATCGCCCGTTTCCCCAGCCTGTACATGGCTTCGGGATGGGAAGGGTTCGTGGCGCTGCTGTTCCTGCTGCACGGACTCGCCGCTCTGGTGCTGACCCTGGGCTATCAAACTCGACTGACTTCGGTCGTCGTCTGGTACCTGACCATCTCGCTGCAGCAGCGACTTTACATGGCCAACAACGGCGGCGACACCGTGATAGCCCTGCTGCTGCTGTGGGGCATGTTCGTGCCCTGGGGCGAACGACTGTCCCTGGATGCGGCCGGGAAGGGTCCGGAAGGGACGGGGTTTGAGGGGGAAACGGAGGCCGAGGGGGAGCGCGCGCTGACCCCCGGCACGGCCCTATTCGCCCTGCAGATGCCGGTGGTCTACTGGCTCTCGGTGTTCCACAAGTTCGAGCCGGTCTGGCTGGACGGGAACGTGCTGTACTACGCTTTTCAGTCCGATTTCTACTCGCGCCCGCTGGCCCGACTGCTTCTACCGTACACGGCGCTGATGAAAGGGCTGGCTTATCTGACCTGGGCCTGGGAGGGGATCGGTCCGTTTTTGCTGCTGAGTTCGCGCTGGAGGCTGCGCCTGTTCGCCTGCCTGGCCTTTATGGGGATGCACCTGAGCTTTGGCCTGTTCTTGAGGATCGGCACCTTCGCCCTTAGCCCCTCGCTGTTCTTGATAGCGCTGCTGCCCGGAGAGTTCTGGAACTTCCGCATCGTTCGCGAGGCGGCTCGGCGTTGGAACGCGGGGCTGGTCCGATTGGCCGGTCGAGGCGGGAGCCGCCGGGCTTACCTGGGCGCTCCTCGCTGGACTCGCGAAGGGAAGGCCGCGCTGTTCGTGCTGTTCCTCTACGGCTCGATGATCGCGCTGGGCCAGGACAGCCGGGTGGGTCGACTGGTTCCGAGCGGACTCGACTGGTTGGCCCAGTTGACGGGCGCCTACCAGCGCTGGAGCGTGTTCGTCAATCTGCCCGAAGTGCCGGACGGCTGGTTCGTGGTTGAAGGTCGCCTGTCCGACGGACGCGAGGTCGACCTGTTTCAGGGCTTTACCCCGGTGCGCTGGGACAAGCCGCCGACGCCGTATAGTCGCTACGACTCGTTCCGCTGGCCAACCCCGATGGTCGTGATCACCGGCGACGCCCGCTTCCGGCCGTGGTTCGTGCGCGCCCTGGCGCTGGATTGGGAAGCCGAGCACCCGGGCCAGAAGGTGACCTGGGCCCGCTTGAACTGGATGAGAGAGAAAACGGCTCCCGACTGGGCGGACACGCCGGCTCAACGGCATATCCTGTGGGAAGGCGACCCCCATCTGCCGTGACCGGTCCCTTCGTTTTCGACCTGCGCTCGCTGGCGCTGTTCCGCATCGGACTGGGCCTGACGATCCTGCTGGACCTGGCGCTGCGAGCGGCGGATTTCCGCTTCTTCTTGACCGATGCGGGACCGCTTCCGCTGCAGGCGCTGGTCAAGGACACCTTGACCGGAGCGACCGGGTTCAGCCTCTACTTTCTCTCGGGCTTCGCTCTCTGGCCCTATCTGCTGTTTCTGGCCACGGCCGCGCTGGCTGCGGCCCTGATGGTAGGTTGGAGGGTCGACCGGGTCGCGCCGGCGCTCTGGCTGCTGTGCCTCTCGCTGCAGACGCGTGCGCCTCTGGCCCTGAACTCCAGCGATCGTCTGATCCTGAGCTTTCTGTTCTTCGGCTGCTTCTTGCCCTGGGACCGCGTCTGGGCCGTCGGTCGTCCCGCCCTGGCCCCAGGCGAGGGGACGACAGTTCGCCATCCGGCGGCGACCGCGCTGCTGCTGCAGATGGCGCTGATGTACGCGATGGCGTTCTCTTACAAACTGGGCACGGTCTGGACTGGCGACGGTTCCGCCCTTTTCCGCACTCTTCTGTCCGCGCAGTATGCCCGAAATCAGGCCCTTCTAGCCTACCCCGACCTCTGTCGCTGGGGCAGCTATGCCGCGGTCGCCTGGGAAGGTCTGGGAGCGTTTTTGCTGCTGCTTCCCTGGCCCCGCTTACGATTGGCCGCCCTGGCCGTTTTCGCCCTGTTTCACCTTGGCACCGGGCTGCTGCTGGACATCGGACTGTTCCCCCTGGTCTGCGGCCTGGGACTGCTGGCTTGCCTGCCGAGCGAAGCTTTCCCGGGACCCGTCCCGAGCGGGGCGACGCCCTTGCCCTGTTCGACCTGGCAGCGCGTCCTGATCGTGGGGGCGTTGGTCTTGATTGGGACGGGCAACCTGGGGCAGCGGTTCGTTGCGAAGTATGAAGATTCGGCGCTGCGCAAGATCTGTTCGCTGACGGGGTTCGAGCAGCGCTGGGCCCTGTTTGCCCCGCCGCGAGCTTATGACGTCTGGTACGTGGCGGTCGCGACGTACAAGGATGGAAGCCAGCGCGACCTTTACCGGCCGACTCGCGAACCCGCCCAGTTTCACCAGAAGCCAGCGGGCTTGCGCGACCTTTCCCACCGCCGACGGCAGTACGGGATCGCGATGGAGCATGTGGCGCGGCACGGCCTGCGCGACTGGATGGTCTACGACCTGTACCGGGCCGAAAGCGCCCGAGTGGGGGGGGCGGACAACCTTCTGAGGGTCGAGTTGTACCAGGACCGCTCGGAAAACCGGGTCGATTTCGCCGACGCCCCCGTTCACTCGACCCTGTTTGCCGTCTGGCCGCGCCTACCCTCAGAGGGGGAAAGCGCGGAGAAATAAGCGTTGCTGGGGGAGAAATGTCATGGTATACCTACCATGGGTAACTATAGATGAAGATACACGTAAGTCGGATCCTGAACAAATCGAAATCCGCCGGATCAGCGCTGATGTTCACGCTGGTCATCGTGTTCTTTCTCGCCCTGATGGCCGGCGCGGTTGGCAGTTTGTCCAACAGCAACATGCAGAGCGTGGCCAAACAGCACTGGGCCAAAAAAGCCCGTTTCGCGGCCTACGCAGGGGTTCAGCACGGCCTGGCCTGCCTGGTGCAGGACGCCGACTACAGCAGCGCGCTCGACCACGTCGAGCTTAACGGCGACCCCGACCTGACCTACTCGATCGAGGTCGACAACAATATCGACAACAGCACCGGCCGCTTCGCCTCGGACGGCAAAACCTGGGTCCCTGGCGGCACCGCCTACATCTTCGCGGTAGCCTCCTTGCGGGACAGAGAGAGTTCTGGCGTCGCCGGTTTCGCCGCTGTTGTTGGCCCTCAACGTCCCAAGTTCAGCCACGCCGTCTTTGGAGGCAGCGTGGTGCGCCTGGATAACAGCCAGGTTCTCGAGCATGACCCGGGCAACCGACTGACCGACGCTTCGGTCGCCGATACCGCCCACATCGGCACGAATCGCCATTCCACGGCACCTGGTTATCCTTACGCCATCGAACAGAGAAACGGCTCGGTCGTGCAAGGCGAGCTGCGCGTTGGTGTTGGCGGCGCAGTCGGGCTAGCGGACGCCGTTGCTGGCTCTAACAACACGGGAATCTCCGTCTCGGAAGAAGCCAAGACGCTAACTCAATTCC
>JAEXNA010000169.1 GCA_023447635.1 Vulcanimicrobiota bacterium
GGTCAGGGGGAGGGGACGGCCGAGGCAGGCCACGGCCCGGAGGAGGGGAGGGGAGTCCTGCACCTTGCGCGAGAGCGCCTCGAGCAAGGCGGCCGGGAAGCGCGCCGTGGTGGCGTAAGCCAGCTGAACATCGTCCCAGCCGTGGTCGAGAAAGTCGCCCTCTTCCAGTTGAACGTCCGGGTGCCCCTCAAAATACTGGCGAGCTGCCGCTAGGAGCTGAGGGTTCCGTTCCAGACCCAGCACCCGTAGCCCCCGGCCCAGCGCCTCGGCCAGGACGTTGCCCCCTCCACACCCCAGGTCCAGGAACCGCTCTCCTCGCTGCGAGTCGAGCAGGTCCAGGACACGCCCGATCAAGAGGTTCGGCGTCTCGCCGTAGGCCGAACTTTCGATCTTGTCGCTCAGGGTTTTGGGGGATGTCAACCAGCGTGGGATCAGGTCGCGCTGCAGCCCGCGGTGGCTGGCCGCCAACAGGTCATGGCCGGCCCGAAAGGCGTTCCAGGAAGGGGGAGGCATGAAGGCGCGGTTTCGAGCGCTGAAGAGGCGCTCCTGGTCCAGGCGTTCTTCCTCGAGGAGATCGCTGCATGGGGGAGAAGCACGAGCGACATAATTCTTCAGGGAGATAGCTGACGATGACCTTCGAGAACGACGCCCAAAAAGAAACCTACGAGAAGATCCTGCCCTGGATGCAGGAGATGTTTGGCGACTTCGTCGGCAAGCGCATGGAGCTGCCCGAGTTCGGAGTCCGCGTGGGCTCGGCTTTTGCCCAGACGGCCATCTACCCGATGGGCGAGGACGACAGCGTCATCTCGACCCGCGCCTACGTGGTGACCGGCGTCGACCTGACCGCCGATCTGATGCACTTCTTGCTGCGCGAGAACGATCGTATGACCTTCGGCGCCTTCGGAATCGACCAGGACGGCGACATTTTCTTCGAGCACACCATCGTCGGCTCGACCTGCGACCAGCCCGAACTGAAGACCTCGGTCTCGTCGGTGGTGCTGATCGCCGACGAGTACGACGACCTGATCGTCGAGAAGTGGGGCGGCGAGCGCGCTGTCGACCGCCTGCGCGGCAACGAGGAAGAAGCGACCGTCTAAGCTCTTGTCAGAGCGCCTCGCGGCATGAAAAAAGGGCGGCCCCTCGGTCGCCCTTTTTCGTGGAGTTCCGACCTGGCCGGTCGGTCCTCGCTTTTCTGGCTCCCCTGGAAGGCGAGCTAGTCCTCTTCGCCGCTCATGAGTTGGCCTTTCTCTCCTTGCCGTCTCGCGCGGGTCCGGAAGACCACAGCTTCTTCCACCAGGGCGCGCGCATGTCGGCATGAAGCTCTTCGAGTTCCCGCTGCAGCTCCATGGCGCGGAAGGTCGAATCGATGACCTGGGTCCGCATCTCTTCGAGAGCGTGCTCGGCTTCCACGGCGCGCACGGTGGCGGCCACGGCGTCCTGTTCGGCGTCGCCGGCCCGCTCTTCGAGATCGAAGGCGCGCTGCGTTTGGTCTGCGAGCAGACGGCGGGTGGTGGCGAGTTCGGACTCCATGAAGCCCAGGCGCACCATGGCGGCCTCGTGACGCTGGATCGAGACCAGGGCGGTTCCCGTCGAGAAGCCCTCGAGGTCGTCGTCATCGTCCTCGTCGTCGCCGTACAATTCCATGGAGTTGTTGAAAGGCGTCAACTCCATGGACTGTTTCAGATTCCGGTTCTGCTTCTCGCCCTCCATGCGGGAGAGCTCGCTTTCCGGAATACGAGTTTCTCCAGCCGACGTCATCACGGTTTGCAGCCGACCCTGACGGATCAGGCGACGCACGCGACGGGGGCTGGTCTCCGCCAGATCGGCGAAGGCTCTTATGGAAAGGGGGCGGCTAGGCCGTCCCAGTTGTTCTTCTGGAAGTCCCATTTTGACCTTGAGCACCTTAAAAACTGATGGTCAAGGCTTCCCAGGAACAGTTGCCCTTCCTCTGCCACAAATGAAATATATTCTATTGAGTGCGGGAGGTGAGTGCTATTGCAGGTACAGAGCGATTTCGTACAGATAAGGCCAGCGCTTGCCGGTGACGAACAGGCGGTCCTGGTTGGCGTCGTAAGCGATGCCGTTGAGCACGTCGTTGAGACCCAGCCCTTCCGCTTCTTTGTCGATGATGCCAGCCAGGTTGGCGCGGAAAAGCACCACCCCGGTCACCGGGTCGATGCCAACGATCTCGTCGGTCTGGAACCGGTTGGCCAGGATCACTCCGTTGACGTACTCGAGTTCGTTCAGCAGGTTGACCGGCTGGCCGTTGTCGGTCACCGGCACCGAGCCGACTTCCTGGAACTCCGAGTTCAAGTAGCGCAGAGTGGAACTGCCGTCCGAGAAGACAAAGCGGTCGCCCTGAGCGATGTAGGTCAAGCCCCAGGAAGGGTTGCGCGCGGTCAGGGTTGCTTCGAGAGCGAAGCTGGCCTGGTTCCAGACGAAGGCGACGTTGTCGTCGAGGGTCAACTGGTAGAGACGGTTGCCTCTAAGCGCCAGCCCTTCGGCAAATACGTCGGTCGGATTGTCGACCTGGCGCAGCACCTGGCCGGTGGTCAGGTCGACCTGGCGCAGGTCGCTCTGTCCCTCCAGCCCGGTGCTCTCATAGAGCGAACCGTTCGAGAAGAGCAACCCCTGGGTGAAAGCGTCGGTGGCGTGCGGATAGCGGTTCACCACCTGGTAGGTTACGGCCGGTGCTGGCCCGTTGGGCTGCTGGTTGTTGACCTGTTCGTTGACGAACGCCTCGAGGCTGTCGCCAGAGCTTCCGCAGCCGGGAAGCAGCAGGGTCGATAGGGTAAGTCCCAGTCCCGCCATGGCGAGTTTCCAACGGTGTAGCTTCATGACGGGTCTCCTCGAAGGCGAATCTTGTGACAGCGTGGGCTGTCGACGGCCAGCGTTCCACGTTCGCGCGTCGCGGCCCTGCGGGATGGATCGCCCTTTCCCGGGCCGAACCGGAGGGGATGAAACGTTTGTTATTACTGGTGTTCTGCGGCTTCCTGGTTATTGGGGGAGGAGCCTGGAGCGACGAGACCGTGCATCTGGTCGAGATCGCTCCGCCGCTGACCGCTCCGGGGGTGGTCCAGGCGAAAGGGCCTCACCGCGCTCTGCGAGGCGAAACCTCGAACGGCCTCTTGCTGCTGAGTCTCGGAGGCACCAACTCTCTACCGTCGGATCTGGACGCTCTGGACCGAGTCGCCGTCGGGATGGGGTTTCAGGTGCTGGCGCTGGACTACCCCAACAGCGTGATCTCGACGGCCGCCCGCGAGTCGACGCAGCCCGAAGCGTTCCGTCGTTTCCGGGAAGAGGTGGTGACGGGAGCCCCTGTTAGCGATCTGGTCGAGGTTGACCGGGCCAACAGCCTGGAGGGCCGTCTGGTCGCGCTGTTGCGCTATCTCGGTCCGGAGTGGAGCGAGTTTCTTCGCGACGGGGAGCCCGTGTGGGAGAAGATCGTGGTGGCGGGACATTCGCAAGGATCGGGGCACGCTGCCTATTTGGGCAAGGCCCATCCCCTGAAGGGGGTGCTGGTGCTGGCCGGACCGCAGGATACTCTGGCCGACGGAAGCCCGGCCGAGTGGCTGTCGATGCCCGGACTGACCCCACCCGACCGCTTCTTCGCGCTGCTGCACAAGGACGACTTTTTCAACTGCGCTCAGCAGCAGGCCGCGATGCGCGCGCTGCGCCAGGGCGGGGCTTCTGCCGGCGAGGTCGTGGTCCTGGACACCCCGGTGCGCGACGCTCATATGTCGGTCCTGGAAAAGGATCGCTCTGCGATCTGGTTGGACTTGCTCAGTCTAATGGTGAAGTAAGAGATTCTACTAGTATTTGTATTATATGGGTAGTTGACCCCCCCAGGGGCTGAGATAGGATGAGAAGGATTTCAACTCGGCTTGCGAAACTTCGGGCGACCGTGGGGGGGCGATTTTGTTCGAGCCTCCCCGCAGCTTAGGAGGTAATGACATTGAGTTTCGCACCCAATGCCAGCGTAATCGATAAGGGCCACAAAACGTCTTTCCTGACCGTTCTGATGCTTGCCCTCGTCACTCTGTTCACCGTCGGTTGTGGTGACAGCAACGACGAGTTCATCTACACTGGCAACAACAACCCCGCTAACACGGGCAGTCTCACTTTCCAGTTCCAGCAGCCCGCCACCGCGCAGGCCGTGAACGTGCCTGCCGGCACCACCTCGCTGGAGTTCGACTTCTTCAACGCCGCTGACGTTCTGGTGTTCGAGGCGACCGCGCCTTACGCTGACACCGTGACCGTGGCTAACGTTCCGGCCGGGGTCACCGATGTGGTGATCACCGCTTACGGCCCTGGCGACGTACCGCTCGCGACCATCACCAACGGCGTAACCGTGGCGGTCGGTGGCAACACCAACGTCAACCTGACCGGTGTTACTCCCACTCCTGTGACGCTGGTCTCGGTGACCTCGGTTCCCGCCAGCGTCTCCCTGAACGTCAGCGCGACCCAGCAGCTGGCCTTTAGCGGAACCTTCTCGAACGGCGAGACCGTTCCGTTCAACGCTACCACGGGTGGCACCGCTGTCTACTCCGGCTTCGACGCCGCTGTGGTTAGCGTCAGCACCACTGGCCTGGTAACCGGCCTGAGCCAGGGTACCACCTCGATCGACGCCGCCTTCACCCTGAACGGCGCGACCGTCAACGTGACCGACATCCCCGTGACGGTTGGTGGTGGCGCGGCTCTGGGCCAGCTGATCGTCGAGCCGGACAGCCTGACTTTCAACAACGGCGGCCTGCTGGGCGCCCTGACCTCCATCGGCTCGGAGAACTTCAACTCGCTGGCCACCTTCCGCGCCTACTACCAGGCACCAGGAAGCACGACTCGCGTCGAAGTTACTCCCCAGGTCGGTGTGACCTTCGGTAGCTTCTTCCCTAGCACGGTGACGGCCAACAGCTTCACCTACCTGCAGCTCGGTGGCGAGGGCATCGCCCTGGCCTCGAACCCGCTGGCGCCCACCCTGCCTTACGGCGCCACGGCCGTCATGACGGTGACCTACATCAACGATGGCAACGTCTACACCGATACGGTCGACATCACTATCGGTAACCCCGAATTGATCGGCTTCGAAGCCAACGACCTGAACTTGCCTCTGAATGCTCAGTTCCCCGTTCTCGTTCAGGCCCGCTTCTCGAACGGATTGGTCATCCCCGTCGATTTCCTCGAAGAGATGACCGGCGACAGCTACAGCCTCGCGGCTGCCACCAACACTGCTGGCGTATCCACCGCCCCCGGTGACTTCCTGATCGAAGTCACCGACGGTACTGCGGGCGCTACGGTCGTCATCAACATCCTGCGCAATGAACAGACCACCCCGGTGGGCTCGTTCGACGTGACCCTGATCGACGGCATCGTGGAAGACGTGGTGCTCGCTCCCGGCGAAACCGTGGCCGACCCCATCGCTTCTTACACTGTCACTCTTGTGTACGATGATGAGGCGGGAACGACCCAGGACGTGACCTTGTTCTGGCAAGCTTTGGACGTGGATGACGAAGAAGGGACCGGGGCTGTCGCTCCGGGCGGCTTCCTGGGCGGCGAGTTCAGCCTCGGAGGACGTCTTCTCGGCGTCCGCACGGGTGAAGTTACCCTGTCGCTCGTTGATATCAACGGGTTCCTCAACGAGGGCCTCGGATTGCCCGGTTCGGATGATCCCGACGCGGACAATAACGACCTGGTCATCACCGTTCTCTCGGTGGTTACCGGCTTCCCCGGTTTTCCCAACTAGACTCCCGCTCGTATTGAGATGGAAAGGGACTCGCCTTCGGGCGGGTCCCTTTTCCATCTTCTGGCCCGCGCTTTTAGCGAGTCGCTCGGAACCAGCTATTGAGGCCCATTTCGAACAGGCCGGACTGGACTGTCGAGAAACTTGATTCGCGAAGGATCGATTCGAGTTCGGGGCGAGATAGCAGGTCCCGGTGTTCCTCGATCTCTTCTTTGCTCAACAGCCCCAGGCGGGCCAGAGCGGTCAAAATCGGTCCCGTCCAAGAGGCGGGGGTGGTGGCGATGAACTGGCCTCCGGGCCGCAGAACGCGCTGCGCCTCCTGGCATAGGCCGCGAAGGACGGGGCGGTCGAGATGCTCGACTACGGCCAGGATGGTGACGACATCGAGGCTTTCGTCGTCGAACGGCAGACGCTGCTCTAGCTCGAAGTCGTGACGACGAAGCTCGATGCCCAGCGCTCGAAACTCTTCGATCTGGGGCTCTCTCACTTCGCGGTCGAGCCCGAACTTCTCCCGGAACCGGGTTTTGACCAGGGTCAGTGGATAGCTTCCACAGCCGATGTCGAGAATCCGACCGGTTCTGAGCTCGGGAAGAATCAACTTGTTGGCCTGGTAGCACCGCCAGCGGGCCAGAAAGCCCTCGAGAAGTCCGTGCCCGCGGGTGACGTTCATCGGCTCAGGAGGTCCGCCAGAGGCTGTACTTGATAATGCAGGCGATGGCCTGGACACCGTCTTTCCAGCCGATCTTTTTGCCTTCCGCGTAAGTTCGCCCGTAGTAACTGATTCCGACTTCGTAGATACGAACGTTGGGGACGCGCGCGATCTTGGCGGTGACTTCAGGCTCGAATCCGAAGCGCTTCTGCTCCAACCGTAACCCCT
Organism: Vulcanimicrobiota bacterium; assembly: GCA_023447635.1. Classification (GTDB taxonomy): domain Bacteria; phylum Vulcanimicrobiota; class Xenobia; order Xenobiales; family JADMJV01; genus JAEXNA01. The sequence goes on from JAEXNA010000169.1 coordinate 6,615, forward strand.
GGACCAGGTCGGTACGGAAGAGTTTGTAGCAGGTCTCCATATCGGTCAGGTTCAGGTTGGTGCCGACGTTGGATAAAAAGGTCAGGAACTTGTTGCCGATGGTGTGCCAGAAGAACATCACGCGATGGGACTTGCCCCCCAGAAATCGGGAGCCGTAGACCACATCGGCGGCGCCCTTGCGAATCGGGGCCAGCAGCAGTTCATACTCTTTGGGATCGTACTCGAGGTCGGCGTCCTGAATGATCAGGTAGTCGCCGGTCGCCCGGGCGATGCCGGCGTGAAGCGCGGCGCCTTTGCCCTGGTTTTTCCCCTGCTCGAGGAGCACCAGGTCAACATCGGGATAGTCGGTCTTCCAGCGACGAACGACATCGAGCGTGCGGTCGGTAGAAGCGTCGTCGATCACGATCAACTCTTTGACGGTCCCGCCCACGAGTTCGACGTTCGCTACGGCCGTCAGGATGTCGGCGATCGTGCGCTCTTCGTTGTAGGCCGGAATCACCACCGAAAGCTTCTGGATTGAGGTCATAACCGACCGGGTTCGGGCCGTTAGGAACCTTACCTTCCCCGGTTTTCGGCCCCCGCAGGGGGTTAAATTCGGTGTCCTTCGTGGTCCTTCCAGTTCAGCATGACGCTGATGACGGCACCCACGCCGTGCCGGGTTTCGATGTCCAGAAACCAGCGGAACGCCTCTCCATAGAGCGGATCCTTACTGGCTTTGATACGGAAGGCGAACTCGGTCAGTCCAGCCCGACGAACCAGATGAAAGGCCACCCACTCGGCGAACCCCTCGGCCAAGAAGTCGCTGATATCGTCGACGTCGGGGCGGCTGGAAAACTGCCAGGCGTGGCCCAGTTCGTGGGCCAGCACCATCAGCGCTTCGTCGCGGCGTAGGGTGGGGTTGACTACGATCAAGAGGCCCGATTCGGACTCGTAGGACTCGGTGTCGATGAAGCCCTGGGCAGCCTCTCCTTTAAGGACCATCTCCTCCCGCTTGCCCAGGCGCACGGCCGCGACAGGGCTTTCGTCGATGAACTCTGCGAACTCGGCCAGCAGCAGACGGTCCAGGTAGGCCAACTGCTGCTCGGCCACCTTGTTGGTAATCAGCACGTTGCAGCGGCAGAGATGCTCCATCCCCTTCGGACAGTCGCACCGTTGGGCCCGAGCCGGTATCGATAGAAGGGGCGAACAGGCCAGGAGCGCAACGGCTTTCAGCCAGGCGCGTCGGGACGGCGAGTTCACTCCGCCCCGGCTCGCGGCGGAAACTCGTTCCGAAGCAAAGAGTAGACGCGGTGGTCGCGCCGCCCGTCGGCAAACCTCATGCCCTGTCGCTCGATCCCCTCGTACTGGAACCCTAGCCGTTCCAACAGGGCGATACTAGGGCCGTTGTCCGGCTGCACTTTGGCGCCGACGCGATGCAGGCTGGTGTGGGAAAAAGCGGCCTGGATCACCCGGCGCACCGCGCGGGTGGCCACGCCTTTGCCCTGAAAGGGCGGGGCCAGCCAGTAGCCGATTTCGACCTTGTCGTGACGCTCGTCGCCGTGTTGAAAGCCGACCGTTCCGGCCAGTTCGCCTTTGACCAGGATGCCGTAGGCCAGGCCGGCCTTCCAGAAGCCCGACTGCGAGGCGATGAAGAAGCTCGAGTCGGCCACGGCGCGGGTCAGCGGCACCCAGGGCAGCCAACGAGAAAGCGCCCCGCGATGGGCGTCGACAAGCATGTAAAGCTCGCCGGCGTCAGCTCCCATCAGGGGGCGCAGGGTCAACGGGCCGTCGTGGAACGGGCCCTTGAGCTTGCCGAGTTCGCTTCCGGAACTCAACGGGTTTTCAAATGAGTGCTGTGGCCGAAGAAGACGTCGGCGGCCTCCATCACCGTCTCCGAGAGGGTCGGGTGAGGGTGAATGGTCAGGCCGATATCCTTGACCGTGGCCGCCATCTCGATGGCCAGGGTGCCTTCGGCGATCAGTTCGCCGGCGCCCGGTCCGACCACGCCGACGCCGATGACCCGTTCGGTTTCGGTGTTGGTGATGATCTTGGTCAAACCGTCGCTGCGGTTTAGTGAGAGCGAGCGACCCGAGGCGGCCCAGGGGAAGCGGGTCACCTTGTGGGGGATTCCGGCCGCTACAGCTTCGCTCTCGGTCAGTCCAGTCCAGGCCAGTTCGGGGTCGGTGAAGACCACGGCGGGGATAGCGTGAGGGTCGAACTCGGCTTTGCTGCCGTGGATCACTTCGGCGGCCAGGCGACCCTGGTGGGTAGCTCGGTGGGCCAGCATGGGCTGTCCCGACACGTCGCCGATAGCGAAGATGTGCGCTTCGGCGGTGCGGCACTGGTTGTCGATCTCGATGAACCCCTGCTCGTTGACCACCACCTTGGTGTTCTCCAGGCCCAGATTCTCGCTGTTGGGGCGACGGCCGACCGAGATCAGCACCTTTTCAAAGGTCTCCTCACGCTCTTCTCCGCTCTCCTTGACCTTGAAGCCGACCTTGACGCCGTCTCCAGTATCTTCGAGCGAGGTCACACCGGTGCCCAGCCAGATCTCGTCAAAGGTCTCGCGCACGCGCCTCTCCAGCACTTTGACAAGGTCGCGGTCGGCGCCGGCCAGCAGCGAGTCCATCATCTCGACGACTTTGACGCTCGAGCCCAGCGCCGCGTACACAGTGCCTAATTCCAGGCCGATATAGCCGCCGCCGATAACCAGCAGCGATTCGGGCAGACCGTCGAGTTCCAGCGCCTCGGTCGAGGTCATCACACGGTCCGAGCCGATGTTCCAGGGGCCCGGCACGATGGGGCGTGATCCGGTGGCGATGATGCAGTGCTTGAAGCTGATCTTCTCGTCCGAGCCTTCGACTTCCAGGGTGTTGGCGTCGACGAAGCGGGCCATCCCCTGCACGTGCTCGACTTTGCGGGCTTTGCGCAGCTGGCCCAGGCCGCCGGTTAGCTTCTGGATCACGCTGTTTTTCCAGCCGGCCAGTTTCTCGACGTCGATGGTCGCTTCGCCGAACTCGATGCCGATTTCCGCGGCCTCTTCGGCCTCGGTCAACACTTTGGCGGCGTGAAGTAGCGCCTTCGAGGGGATACAGCCGCGGTACAGGCAGACCCCACCAGGGTTGGTCTCCTTGTCCACGATCAGTGTCTTCAGGCCAAGATCGGCGGCCATAAAGGCGGCGGCGTATCCGCCGGGACCGGCTCCGATAACGACGACGTCGGTTTCCATAGATCTCTCTCTTTCGGGTACTTAGCTGGGAAAGGGCAGAAGGGCCCGCTCGCCGCCGGTGGCACCGGCGCCGGCGGAGGGGTTTTTAGGCTTCGAAGGGCAGGATGGCGGGGTTCTCCAGCGCCTGGCAGACCCAGCGCAGGAAGCGGGCCGCATCGGCCCCGTCGATCAGGCGATGATCGTAGGACAGGCAAACCGGCATCATCAGACGAGCGTAGAAGGTGTCGTCCTGATAAACCGGCTCCATCGAGGACCGGGAGACGCCCAGGATGGCGACCTCCGGCGTGTTCACGATAGGGGTAAAGGCGTAGCCGCCGATGCCACCCAGATTGGTGATGGTGATGCAGGAGCCGGCCATGTCGTCAGGTCGGATCTTCTTGTCCCGGGCTTTCTCGGCGATCTCGTTGAGATTGCCAGCCAGTTCCGAGATGTTCTTCTTGTTGACGTCCTTGACTACAGGGACCAGCAGTCCGCGCTCGGTGTCCACGGCCACGCCGATGTTGAAGTAGTCTTTGTAGACGACCTCTTCGTTGACCATATCGATGGAGGCGTTGAACTGCGGGAACTTCTTCAGGGCCGACCCCAGCACTTTCAGCAAGATGGCGGTGACGGTGACCTTGGGGCCGCCGCCGGCGTTCATCTTCTTGCGCAGGGTTTCCAGATCGGTGATGTCGGCCTTGTCGAACTGGGTCACCATCGGGACGGTGCTCCAGGCGGTCTGCATCTGGTTGGCGGTGGCTCGGCGGACGTTGCTGAACGACTCCTTACGCACCTCACCGAATTTCGAGAAGTCGGGCAGCGGCTGGGCCGTGGGCAAAGCGCCTCCACCACCGGCAGCAGCGGCGGGGGCCGACGAGCGGTTGGTGAGCAACTGCTTGGCGTGCGCCTTGACGTCTTCCACCGAGATGCGGCCAGACGGTCCGGTGCCCTTGACCTGATGAATGTCCACGCCGATCTCGCGGGCCAGGCGGCGGGTCGAAGGAGCCGCCGGGGCCAGCTCGCGCGGGCCGGACGAGGATCCGTTGACGGCGGGGCTTCCGCTTTTGTGCTCGCCCTGGGGGTCGACCTTGCCACGGCCTTCTGTGGGAGCTGCCGAGGTCGTGACCTCGGTCTCCTTTTTGGGCTCTTCCTTGGCCGGCTCGGCTTCGGATTCGGTAGACGGTTTCTCTTCCGAGGGAGCCTCGGCCTTGGCCTGCTCTCCACCGTCGTCTTGCGACCCGCTGTCGCCGGAAGCGCCGCCTTCAGCGGACTCTTCGACGAGCAGCACGACCTGCCCGACTTCGGCTTTGTCCCCGGCTTTGACGCGGATCTCTTTGATCACGCCCGCCACTGTCGAAGGGACATCGAAGCCCGACTTTTCAGTCTCGATTTCGAGAACCGGGTCGTCGACGGCGATCGTGTCGCCGACGGCGACCAGCACCGAGGTCACGTCAACGCTGCTGATGTTTTCTCCCAGATCGGGAAGAACGAACTCTTTTGCCATCTTGCTTTACCTCTAACTAAGCCTTCATGGGGTCGAGCTTGTCGGCGTTGATGCCCAGGTCGCGCATCGCCTGTTCGACTTGCTCGGCTTCGAAATCGCCCTGGCGGAACAGAGCTGACAGGGTGGCCAGCACGATGAACCGAGCGTCCACTTCGAAGTGGTCGCGCAGCGCCTCGCGGGTTTCACTGCGGCCGAAGCCGTCGGTGCCCAGGCTGATCATGGTGTTTTCGATCCACGGCTTGATCGAGTCCGGCAGCGCCTTGACGTAGTCGGAAGCGGCCACGATGACGCTCTCTTCGTCCTCGAGCAGCTGGGAAACGTAGGGCAGACGGCCTTCTTCGCCGGGGTGCAGCATGTTCCAGCGGTCGCACTCCTGAGCGTCGCGACGAAGCTCTTTGTACGAGGTCACGCTGTAGACCTGAGTCGGGATGTTGTAGGTGTTCTGCAGGATCTCCTGAGCTTCCAGCACGGCCAGCATGATGGAACCGCTTCCCAGCAGCTTGGCTTTAGGAACTCCGTCGCCCGGGAGCGACGCGTCGCGGAACAGGTAGCCTCCCTTGACGATGCCTTCCTCGACGCCATCCGGCTGCACGGGCTGAGCGTAGTTCTCGTTGCCCACCGTGATGTAGTAGAAGATGTCCTCGTTGTCGGTGTACATACGACGGATACCGTCCTTGATGATCACCTCGAGCTCGAAGGCGTAGGCCGGGTCGTAGGCCATCAGGTTAGGCACGGGGTAAGCCAGCAGGTGGCTGTTGCCGTCCTGGTGCTGCAGACCCTCGCCGTTGAGCGTGGTACGACCGGCGGTGGCGCCAAGCAGGAAGCCGCGGCAGCGCATGTCGGCGGCGGCCCAGACCAGGTCGCCTACGCGCTGCATTCCGAACATCGAGTAGAAGATGAAGAACGGGATAGTGGGAATGCCGTGGGTGGCGTAGCTCGTTCCCGAAGCGATGAAGCTCGAGATCGATCCGGCTTCGGTGATGCCTTCTTCCAAGATCTGACCGTTCTTGGTCTCCTTGTAGAACAGCAGCTGGTCCGAGTCGACGGGGTCGTAGAGCTGACCCACGCTCGAGTAGATGCCGACCTGACGGAACAGCGCTTCCATACCGAAGGTGCGGGCTTCGTCGGGAACGATCGGGACGATGTTCTTGCCGACTTCCTTGTCCTTGAGCAGTTTGCCCAGGATACGCACGAACGCCATGGTGGTGGACAGCTCGCGGTCTCCGCTGCCTTCCGCGAACTCGCTGAAGATCTTGGCGTCGGGGGTGCCCAGGGTCGACGGCTTCGAGATACGGTTCGGCACGAAGCCGTCCAGCGCCTGACGACGCTCTTTGATGTACTTGATCTCTTCGCTGTCGTCGGCGGGGCGGTAGAACGGAGCGTCGGCCACCTCGTCGTCGGAGATCGGAATGCCGAAGCGGGTGCGGAACGTGCGCAGTTCGTCTTCGTTCAGCTTTTTCTGCTGGTGGGTGATGTTGCGGCCTTCGCCGGCTTCGCCCAGTCCGTAGCCCTTGATGGTCTTGGCCAGGATCACGGTGGGGCGGCTGCTCTTCATGGCCTGGTCGTAGGCGGCGAACACCTTCTGCGGGTCGTGACCGCCGCGACGCATCTTGTAAAGCTGCTCGTCCGAGTAGCCTTCGACCATCTTCAGCAGAGCGGGATCTTTCCCGAAGAAGTGCTCGCGGATGTAGGCGCCGTCCTGAACGATGTACTTCTGGTACTCGCCGTCCACGATGTCGGTGGCGCGCTTGCTGAGTTTGCCTTCGTTGTCGTGCTCGAACAGGTCATCCCAGTCGTTGCCCCACACGACCTTGATCACATTCCAGCCGGCGCCGCGGAACTGGGCTTCCAACTCCTGAATGATCTTGCCGTTGCCGCGAACCGGTCCGTCCAGGCGCTGCAGGTTACAGTTGATGACCCAGACCAGGTTGTCCAGCTTCTCGCGGGAGGCCAGCGAGATCGAGCCCAGGGATTCCGGCTCGTCGGTTTCGCCGTCGCCCAGGAAGGCCCAGACCTTGCGGTCGCTCTTTTCCATCAGGCCGCGGTTTTCCAGATACTTGTTGAAGCGAGCCTGGTAGATCGACATGAGCGGGCCCAGGCCCATCGACACGGTGGGGAACTCCCAGAAGGCGGGCATCAGCCAGGGGTGAGGGTAGGACGACAGGCCGCCGTTGGGTTTGAGTTCGCGACGGAAGTTAACCAGGTCTTCTTCGGTCAGGCGACCTTCCAGGAAGGCGCGGGCGTAGATTCCGGGGGCAGAGTGGCCCTGGAAGTAGACCATGTCGCCGACGCCGTTCTTATCCTTGCCGCGGAAGAAGTGATTGAAGGCCACCTCGTACAGGGTCGCGGCCGAAGCGAACGACGAGATGTGACCACCTACGCCGGTGTTGCCCTTATTACCGCGAACCACCATAGCCATCGCGTTCCAGCGGATGATGCTCTTGATGCGGCGCTCGATCTCGCGGCTGCCGGGGTAAGGGGGCTGCTTCTTGCGAGCGATGGTGTTGACGTAAGGGGTGTTGGCGGTGAAGGGGAAGGTGACACCCTGACTTTGAGCGTGGTGCTGCAGGCGCTCCATCAGCTCGATCACGCGCTCGGGGCCGGCGTTGGCCAGCACATAGTCGAGCGACTCGACCCATTCGGCGTTCTCGAGTTCGGTGAGCTTGGGGTCCTGCTCTTGGGGCGCCTCTGCGGCGGCTTTGTTTGCAATCGTATCCATTTCGATCCTTTCTAGAAGCTCGAACGGGGAAACTCCTCCCGACGGCTCCTAGCAATCGCTCAAGTTTGGACGTCACACACCAACCTATCGGGGGTCCTTGTGACGCGCTTGCAGGGCGCCTTCGGGGCGATTGGTCCAGATCCTGGAGGGGGGCGGGACGGTTTGAAAGGGGCTAGGGGGAGACGGCCTGGGGAGAGGCCGGGAGGGGCAGCCGCGTTGCCGTTCTCGTCAGCGACAACCTTGCCCGTCTCGCGAGCGCAACGCGTTGCCGCTCTTGTCACAGGAGAACTTGACAGGCGTCACTGATCGGCCGCGCTCGGTCGGATAACTTGAACTCAAGAGTCACCCCAAGGAGTTCAGAGATGTCGGAAATCAGAAGTGTATCGTTAGGCCAGGACAACTACCCCAAAGCCCGCCCCGTGCGCAGCAGCGCCCCGGTCGCCCGCGTTTCCACCACCGCAGCTCAGGTTAGTGCGCAGCCGACGGCCTCCCGGGACAGTTTCCAGAGCGGCCATCACGACGCTCAAGCCGACCAGCTGAACGAGCTGCGCCGACGCGCCAACGGCCGCCCGCAGGCGGCTCGGACCGCTCCCATCGAAGTCGACCTGGGCTACCCGCAGGCCACCGCCAAACCCGGCCATCGTCGGGCTGCCTCCAACTCCAACTCCAGCTCTGCCTCAACCTCCGCTCCCACCAGGGCCCAGCAGCCTCCCACCCGGTCTGCTCCCATCGAAGTCAACCTGGGCTACCCGCAGGCCGCCTCCAACCCCGGACACGGCCGGGTTCCGACCCAGGCCGCGCCTCGCAACACGAACTTCGCTCACTCAACGGTTGATGCCAACAAAGTGTATGCGGATGCGCACGCCGTGATCGCGCAGAAGAATCGAATGAATGATGCGGCGCACAAGGGTCTGGGCCTGGAGGCCAAGCCTCAAGCTCCGGCCCAAGCCAAGCCGCAAACCCCGGCTAAAGCTCAAGCTCCGGCCAAATCTAAGCCTCACGCTCCGGCCCAAGCCAAGCCTCAGGTCAAGAAGACCCCTACCAGCAAGGGTGGGAATATGTCCGGTGCGGGCGGTGTTTTCACCGCAGCCGCCGGCGGGCTGACGTTGCGGGACGGGGTGACGAACGTCAAGAACGGCAACTACACCCAGGGCGGCCTGCAGATCGCTCAGGGCGGTCTGATGACGGCCGACGGCGTCAACGACGTAAACCTGGCCTGGAACGGCGCGTCCGGAGCTCCCGTCAGCAAGGGGGCGGCGCGTCTGAAGGTCGCAGGTGGCCTTATGAATGCCGGAATGGCGGCTAACGATACGTACCAAGCGTACCAGGCTTATAAGAGCGGAAATGAAGTCGCTGCAGCCGAGAGCACTTCCAGCGCTGTGATCAACGCCGTCACGGCTTGCCCTTTGACCGCGCCGATCGGTGCCATCGGTGGCATCCTCGACTGGGGCATGGCCGCCTCTGGCGCCGACGATGCGATGGTTCGCGCTCTGACCAGGGGAGAGAACGCGGCCTACAAGAAGCAACTGGACCGCGACATGGCGCTGGCGAACACTCTCGCTGACACCTCCTCCCGCGACCTGGCAGGCTACAGCCGAGCTCAGCGGCAGGCTTGCATTCGGGGTCTGGACGGTCTCAAAGAGTATCGCCGCTACTTCGCCAGTGTGGGTAATACCGAAGGCGTGAAAAGCGCCGACGCCCAAATCGCTCGTATCAAGACCGCTTGGAGTCACTAATGTCTGCTCAGGAGTTTTCTCCCGCCGAACTAGAGAGCCGCGTCCTGCAACATTTCAGCTATCGCAGTCCCGCTTTAAATTTAGGCACTTTTGGCCTGGCGTCGATGTTCGTTTTCCTCGGCAGCGTCACTCCCGACATGTTCGGCCTGGCGGGTGCGGCCATAGAGATCGGCTCGGTCGCAGCGGGGCTGGTTCTCGCGGGATGCGTGATATGGGTCAGCAGCTTGATGTTCAGAGTACGTTTTCCGGACACCCGAAATCGCAAAATTTGCGAAGAGACGCATTTCCGAAAGCTGTCGGCCGGGGCGAATAATAAGGTGCTGGCCGATTTCGACGAGATCGCTGCCGTGTACTTGAGTCCCAGGGTCAACATGTGGTCGCAGCGTCGGGAATGGATCTACCCGATGATGCTGCTCACCAAAGAAGGGCGCTCGATCGCGATGGGCAATCAGGACGGAGCCCATGATCGAGACGGGATGGCCGTTCCTATGGCTCAGGCCTTCGCCGAGACGGTAGGTTGCGTCGTCTACTTTTCCGAAGAGCGCACCCCTGTACAAGTCGTCCGCCAAGGCCACGAGTTCACCGTCATCCCGAAAGACCCTCGCCTGGGCCCCCTCGCCAACGCCCTCGTCGCCAGCGCCTTCATCGGCCTGATCTGGACCCTCTGGTACCTCTACTCCCAGATTCCGGCGGGGATTTAGCTTACCCCTGCGGCCTCGCGTGCCGACCAAGACGAGCCCCCGTCGGGAACGAAGCTCGTTTGTGATGGCACAGGTCGGTTGAAGGCTCCGCGCGCTGATGGTCGACCTGCCAGGGGAAATCGAGCTCGACTATTTGGACACCCCTGTCAGTCAGGATGTCACAGTCCTCAGGGCTAGCCCTTGCGCCAGTTTCGTCTTTCGGTTTGCCTGCCAGGCAAAGATTTCTGTCGGAGCCTTGCTCAATGTAAGAATGGTCGAGACTTCCCATTGTCTCGGGCCCATGGAACGGCATAAACTCAAAGTCTCGACCCCGCCCACGCGGGGATGAACCGGCGTCGTCGCACCAGCGGCAACGGCAGAGGCTCTCGACCCCGCCCACGCGGGGATGAACCGACCATCCGACTTTTAACCGGATGGTCAATTCAAGCTCCAGAGCCTCCTGGTTCCAATCCTCACACCAGCCTCTCCCCTCCCTCCCGAGGCTCTGGAGCCGGGGTACCAGCCGAAATGTTTCAGTGAGTCGCCGCGGACACGCGCGCTGTCGTCCCTGATGACGGCTTTCCGCAGGTATCCCAACGAGTTCCACCCCCTGGTCGTCCACCATCCTGCCCGACTCTCTGAGTAAATCCCCGCCGGAGATTTTGTGTTGCAAAATGTTCACGTGATAAAAATTTCACCAAATTAGAAGGTGGGTTAAAGAGATTGGAGAAGTCTCAGGGAGTCGGAACAGATTTTCGTCCAGGAGACCCGTATGTCTTTATGCATGAAACGCTCGCTTAGAAAGCTCAGGAAGCTTGCACCGGAAAGGCTACACGGGGTGAATCTTCGCATCCGCCGCGACCTTGGCGGGTCAGAATGGAAAATGGGCGTCTGTCTTTTAGCCATGGCCAGAACCAAAGCCTACCTGGAGCTGGGCTACGCGTCGCTCAACGAGTATGCCGAGAAGTCGCTCAGGATGTCGGGAAAGAAGGCGCACCTTCTGGTTCTTACGGTGCGGGCCATGGAATATCTGCCGATGTTTTCGGCCGCCTATCAGGAGGGGCTTCTCTGCTGGGGCAAGGTTCGCTCGTTACAATCCGTGGTGACACCGGAGACCGAAGAGATATGGTTTGACTACGCCCTCGATCGTACGGTCACCGAGGTGGTCAATGCGGTCTCGATGAGCCCGGCGGCCTGGAAGCGACAGGAAGGCCTGAACGCGTCGCTCAAGCAGAAGCCGATCGTCGGGCCCCAGGATGTCCAGCAGATTTTCGGCCAGCAGGCTCAGCAGGGGGAGGTTTCCGAGGAGCCTGAGGTTGTGGTCGTCTCCCCTGCGCAGGTCCAGGCAGGGACGTTGCGGCCTGAAGCCACCGAGATTCAGGGGGAGGCGCCGGTCGAAGGAGGAGGGGAGGACGAGCGTCCGTTCGCGCCGCCATATCTGACCGACCTTGCACCCAAAACGATCCGAGTTACGGTCGAGTTCACACCGGACCAGTACGCTATCTTCGAGATGTCCGAGCGCTGCGCCAAGGCTCAGGTGGGAGGTCGAGTCGACCGCGCCTCGGCGGTGGTGCGTATGTGCGAAGGCCATCTCGCCTCGACACCGTCGCGAACTCGTCTGAAATACCAGGTCGTGGTTCACGCGTCGGCCGAGGGAGAGCAGGGTTGGTACGATACGGGCCGGGGCCCTCTTCCCGCCTCTCCGGCCGTTGTTCGCCAGGCGCAGACGGATTCTGCAAGGGCTCAAGCCCGGCCGAAGAACGCTGCGGATCCGAAGGTCGCTGGTGAGTCGGAGGCGATGGTAGGACCCCCGGCCCTGGGCTCGGTAGTTGAAGACAGGTTGGAGCAGGGGCACGCGCCAGGTCCACCTTCGGCGGGCCAGAGCCGCAGAGTCGCTGTGCCGGCGGCGACCTTGCGAGCGCTCTATCTGCGTGCCGGGAACAAGTGCGAGAGGTGTGGCTGTACGAACGCGGGGCTGCATGTTCATCACAAGAGGCCGGTGTGCGAGGGGGGAACGAACGATCTGGAGGGCTTGGAGTTGCTCTGCGGTCCGTGCCACAGCGGGCATCACGAGTCGGACTTTCAGAGCAAGCCGCACTGGCAATCGGCGCGGAGCAAGGCCGTTGTTCGGAGCTATCGGGAGCGTTGTGACGACCCGCCTGCCGCCTGGGTCGCGTCCATCTCTATGGAGCAGCCGGACATCATCGGCTCAGGGCATCTCTCCTCAGCTTGAGGGAAAATCCCCGGTGGAGCTTGGGGTTCGGGCGCTGTGCGTGGTGGCGTTCTGGATAAAGTCCGAGCGGTCCATAATGGAGGGCGTCCGACGCGCGGTCGGGAAGGCGGTGTGGCCGCCTATAGGCTGGCGAAGCGACTTTAACGTAGGAGTAACCGATGTCTGCAGGCTGGAACGAAACTCATAAGTGGATTGATGTGCACAGGAAGCTCTATCTCGAAGACGGAGAGAAGGGTCATCTTTGGGATTCGACGGCAGGCGGTGGACCTGGCCTGATTCCCACGCTGCTGCTTTACACCACGGGCCGCAAAAGTGGGAACACCTTCATCATGCCGCTGATCTATGGCGAGGGCGAAGGCGGCTACGTGCTGATCGCCTCAAAGGGTGGAGCGCCGGCTCATCCCGACTGGTACTTGAACCTGCAGGCGAACCCTGAGGTCAAGCTCAAGGTGATCAATGACGAGTTCGCGGGAGTCGCCGAGACGGTCGAAGACGAGCGCCGCGAAGGGCTCTGGAAGATGATGGTGGAGATCTACCCGCCTTTCCAGGACTATCAGGAGAAGACCGAGCGCCAAATCCCGCTGGTGCTCATCACTCGGAAGGCCTGATCGACAGGGGGGAGGGCAGAGGCCGAGAGGTGGAGGGCACTAACGGAGTTTGTGCCGTCGCGGGCTACCAGGCGGAGAAGGTCAGCGGTTCAAACTGATTGGGCTCGGCTCCGACCTGGAACGCTTTGCGTATCAGGGCGTCGCACTCGCCGATGGTGACCATCCGGGAGAGCGATCCCCGGCGCTCGACCACGGGAAAGTCGAGTTCAACAATCTCTTCGTGGCTGGCGTCGTCGACGTGGTCGGGGATGCCAGAGACAAAGTAGAATTGGATCGTCCGGTCCTGGTCATCGATGAGACCGAAGAAGTTGCCTTCGACACCGCGCATCTCGTCGGACCAGACGTGCAGCGCCTGCTCCAAATCGACCGTTTCGGCCTTGTCGCTGGTGGGGCCTCGTCCTCGTTCGTTCCAGAACACTCTCATCGGCGACGCGATTCCCGTTTGCTCCGGTCCGCCTGCCGCGTCTCGTCCGCGCAACGAGGCGTTGCTCTCGTGAGCAGCAACCTTGCTCGTCTCGCCAGCGCAAAGCGGCGCTGCCGCTCTCGCGGGCGACAATCTTGCACGTCTCGCGGGGGCAACGCGGCGTTGTCGCTCTCGCGGGCGACAATCTTGCTCGTCTCGCGGGCGCAACGCGGCGTTGCCGTTCTCGCGGGCGACAATCTTGCACGTCTCGCCAGGGCAACGCGACCATTCCCCGACACGGCGAACTGTGGCGTGCTGTCGGAGTGGTCACAAGCTGGCAAATTCTAGCTGTCGTTAAACAATTAGACTCCGCTTACCATAGAGGAGAATAATCATTCATGAATATCAATGGAATCGGTCCTCGCCTGGCAGCCCAGGGTAAGAAGGCCATGTTCAACAGCAACATTCGCTTCGGCAAAGAGCAAGCCGCCATCGGTGCCACCTATCTCGACTCGATCCGCAACCAGAGCGACGTTAGAGAAGAGCAGGTCGTCGCGCAGACCGCTCGCAACGCCTGGAACAGCGTCCAGCAGTGGCGCGGACAGGTTGCCGTCGCCGACGCCGCCCTCGGGGCTATCGCCGGCGGAATCGCCGGGCCGCTCGGAGCGACCCTGGCCGCCGTCGGCAACGGCGCCATGTTCAGCCCCCATATCGCCACCATCCGTGACCAGGCGATCGTGGGCCTCGAGTTCACCAAGGCCGTCCGCGACTACAGCACCGACGACGCTCAGCGCGCCGCCGCCGATGTCGCCCTGAAGTCGGCCTACGCGGTCAGCACCATCCACGCCCAGTTCGGCATCGTCAACAGCTTCCTAAGCGCTCAGCTTCCGGGCGGTAGTCTCGCCCCTGCGGCCGCCTGACGTCAGCGCTGCAGAACACAAGAACCGATGCTCGAAGGTTTCGAGCATCGGTTCTTTTCGTTTTGGGAGGCAAGGACAGACCGCGCCTCCCCAGCCCGGCGAACCCTTCTAGCCAAGGGAGCAGGGCGAGTCGCTCGAAGGTTCACCGTTCGGAGGTGCCGTGATGCGTAATCGTTCCCTGGGCCTGCTGGCCTGCTTGCTTCTCCTGACAGGAGTCGCCTCGTCGGACTCGTTTTCGGGTCAAGCCTCGTACTACCACGACAAATTCGAAGGCCGCCCCACGGCCAGCGGAGAGCCATACAGCAAAGAACAGCTCACGGCAGCGCACCGCACCTTCGCCTTCGGCACCCGTCTCAAGGTCACCCGAATCGACAACGGCCAGTGCGTCGAAGTCCGAGTCAACGACCGTGGCCCCCACTCGCCCAGCCGCGTCGTCGACCTCTCCCGCAGGGCTGCCGAAGAGCTAGGGCTGATCAGCGCCGGCGTCGCCGAAGTGCAGATCGAGGTCCTCGACGGGGAGGCCCCCGTCGACATCCCGACCGAGCCCCAGCCCGACGATGCAGACCTCGAACCGCTAGCCCTCCCCACTCCCATCACCTGGAGCGAAGAGTAAAGAGCCCAGGTTGACCATGGTCACTGAAGCGCTTCGACAGAAAGCGCTACTCTCGACCCATGGACATCTCGAACACTCATAGCTCCGACCAGAACACCAAGGACCTGCTCCAACAGCACCGTGACCGGGTCCAGGCGATGGCCTCCAGCCACCGCTCCACCGCCCCCTCGCTAGCTCCCACCCCCGCGAAGGCCACGCTTCCAGAACTCTCCACCCAACCAGCCCCCCGCCCGCCTCTCAGCAAATCCCCCGCACGGAGAGCAGCCTAACCCACTTTAACGCTCCTTTGACGACCCTCTGGCAAGATGGCATCACAAGCTCGCCAGGGAAGGTCAGAACGCCGTGAACATCACCAACAGAACTCATTTTCGCCTCGACAACGTCGTGATGGGCAGCGAGCAGTCGCTGAAAGTTCGCTCCAGCAACAAAGAGTTCGACGTGATCGGCGACGGCAAGATCGACGGCTACATGATGGACGGCTTCCATAGCGCCACCGCCGTACAGTCGATCAAGGACCCCCGCCTGATGGCGTTCCGCGACGAGGTGTACTCTGCGAAAGGCGACTACCACCTCAATGGCGACGCCGCCGAAATGACAAAGCGCCACTTTGGCCCCTCCTGGTCTACCGGGTCCGACCGCAACATCGTCACCCTCACCCATAAGGAAGGCGATTCGGTCCTGACGCTCGAGGTCGACGCTTACAACAGGACCACCCATCTCTCGGCCACCGTCCACACCGCAGAGACCTCGCTGACCCAGGGCGTCAAACAGGAGCGCGACAAAGAGCCCACCGAATTTCTGGTATGGGAGCCGTCCAAGGCCGCCAGCGCCGCGCGTCATGCCCGGCTCAGCGAAAGCTGGGCCCGCTACTCCGAGTCGCTGATCTGAACTGCCGAACTGAAGGCAGCGAGGCCGATGCTCGTCGGCTTCGCTCTACCGTCATCGCTCCTGGGAAAAGAATGTCGTCTCCCTTTCGACCAGCCTGACCGACTCTTTAACCTTTCACCACAAAGCGGACAAATCTAGCTCGATCCCTAGGGAGACCAAGCTTCAAAGGCGAAGCGGCGGCCGATTTCGACAGGAATATCCGCGCGTTAGGGGGCATTTTTCCGGTTATGGCACCAACCACCCAGAAGTTGAGCGAGGCGAAGCTAGGCCAGCGATACCTCGACCTCGTCCGCTCCCTGATCACCATCCTCGAGTTGCGCAACCCTTACAACATCGACCACTGTCGATTGGTGGCCAGGCTCTGCGAGCAGATGGCCAAAAAGGCCGGATTCGACAAAGACGCGCGAACTCTGGTCTGCACCGCCGCCGAACTGCACACCCTGGGCGTGTCGCTGTCGATGGAAGAGAAGAAGCCATACTTCTCGCTCCCCATTACCAAGTTGGGCCTCTCCAGCGGGCGCGACTACCCCAGCCACGAGCGCGAACTGCAGATCTTGCAGGAAGTGATGGGAGGTATCCCCGGACTCGAAGAGTGTATCTCCGTCATCCTCGATCGCAACGAGTGGTACGACGGTTCGGCCTCGCTGTTCGGCAAAAAAGGCGATGACATCTCGCCAGAGGCTCGTCTGCTGGGCGTGGCCGATGCCTTCATCGACCAGTGCACCCCGAAAAAGCACCGAAACCAGGTCTCGTCCCGGGAAGCGCTCAAGCGTATCTTCGACCGCTCCGGCACCCAGTTCGACCCCCGTATGGTCGAAGCGCTGCAGGCCGTCATGGCCGAAGAAGAAGACGGCGCCTACAAAGAGAGTGGCCGCACCGAGCATTTCGAGACCTCCAGATGTCGCCACTATCTGAATCTGGGCCACCTTTACATCGCTATTCATGAGACGGACTGGGCGCTGCGCTCTTACCTGAAGGCCGAGAAGGTCGCCGTAGAGATGGCCGACAGCGGCCTCGAACTCGGCGCTATCTCCGGTCAGGTGATGGTCTACTGCGACCGTCGCCAATTAGAGCAAGCCCGCGAGGCGCTGCAGCGTGCTCGCCAGCGCACCCACAGCGAGCGGGAGAAGCACGGCTACCACCTGATGTGGGGCCTGGTCGAGTGGCTCTCCGGCCGCGACAAGAACGGCCAGGAGATCCTCGAAGGGCTAATCTCGCACTATCGTAAGGCGCGCAACCTGCCCGGCCTGATCGCTTCGCTCACCTTCCAGAGCTATCTGCTCTTGACCCATCGCGGCATTGACGACGAAGAGCACGTCGAGACGCTGACCGAGTTCATGGAACTCGTCGGGCGCTACGACATGTTCGACATCGTCGAGCGCTACCGTAAGTTCACCTTGCCGCTGTTCCTGAGCGCCGTGCTCAAAGGGATCGAGGACGCCACGGCCCGGGCCAACCTGACCAAGATGGGCGAGCCGTGCCAGCAGGCGCTGCTCGAGCAACTTTCCAGCCTGTCGCCCTCGCAGTGGATGGACCACATGTTGCCCGAACCGGTGGTCCCCTCGGCCCAGGCTCCCCTGCCCGAAGCCAGCCGCGCCCGCGCGGCCGCCCCGGCCGCCGAAGGCGCCATCCTGGTGCAGACCCTCGGTCGTATCCGACTGCGCTCGGCCGACGAAGAGGTCGCCGAGGACGACTGGCCCACCCAGAAAGCGCTTCGACTGTTCGCCCACCTGGCCGTCACCCGTTCGGCCATCACCGACGGCTTCCTGATGGAAACGCTGTGGCCCGACGCTCCCGAATCGAAGGCGCGCAACTCTCTGCGCAACGCCATCCACCAGGTGCGCAGCGTGCTCAAAAAACTCGCCCCTAGCGAGGGGGGAGAGATGCTGCAGCGCGGTCGCAAAAGCGGCACCGCCTCGCTGGACTTCGAGTACGTTCTGGACATCGAGCGGTTGGAGCAGTACCTGCGGGAAGCCAACGAAGCCCAGGAAGCGGGCAACGCCGAGGTCGCAATCGAGAAGGCCAAGTTGGCTCTCGACCTGTACCAGGGCGAATTCATGGAGGGGTTCCACGACGACTGGGTCGACGGTCTGCGCGTGCAGTACCGCGAACTTCAGCAGCGCGCGTTGGGCGCCCTGGCCCGCGCTTACCTGGTCGCGCAGCGCTACGAAGAGGCGGAAGTCGCGGCCCGCCGCATGCTGGCCGCTGACGACCTGCGCGAGGATGCTCACGAAATCACCATTCGCGCCCTGGCCTCCGACGGACGCTCGGCCGAGGCGATTCGCCACTACGAAGAGACCGTCGACCTGTTCGAGCGCGAGATCGGCGTCTCGCCCTCGTCCCTGACCGCCGTCCTCCAAGAAACCGGCCTCCTCCTTTAGTCCCCGAAGCCGACGGGCAGCTAGCTGAAGCCGGGCAGCGACTTCCGGAAGCCATGCAACGGCCCGGGGGAGGGTGGCCTCTCCCCTTGACTCGTTCGCTCCCCGAGGCGCGCAGGTTTCTGCAAAGCCGCGCGGAAAGTTTCCTATATGGCGAAAGTTGACGGGCAGAATTTTCCGAACGGCCAACAGCTGAGAATCTCCAAGGGCTCTGGCGACTCGGAAACCTCTTTCCACATAGAAACCCTTCGGTCGAGCCTGACCGGCGAAAGCTTCTGGATGCTCGAGGAAAAGGGGAAGCGTTGGCTTTATCGCTACCCCACCCAGCCGGCCGAGAAGGGAGCCAGCGCCAGCGTCGAGGCGGTGCACGAAACCTTCCAGGCCGACCGAGTCGAGCCAGGTCGCTTTCTGGGCCAGGACATCTCCCGCGTCTTTCGCTGGGCCCGCATGGCCGAGCCGATTGCAGGCCAGCCGGCGCCGTTCCACGACACCCGGGAAGTGCTGCTGCTGGGGGACGGAAGCTACGTCAAGCCGCTTCCCGCCATCCCAGTTCTGCAGTACGGGGGCGACCTTTACACTCCGGACTTCCCCGCCGAGAAGATGCCCTGGAAACTCCTCCAGCCAGAGCCGATCTCGGCCTGGCGAGGCCTCGGGGCCGTGGTTCTCCTCGCTCTGATCTTGGCTGGGTGCTTCGGTCTGTTCGCCGTCTCGAACTTTATCGCGCCGGTGAAAGCGTTCTGGTGGCTCGCTCCGCTGACCGGGCTGCTCTGCATCGGCTCCTGGCGAACCTCAGAGGTGGGACGGGTCGCCCGGCTGATCTCTGGCGCCTTCTTCTTTCATTTCCTGACTCGCGGCTTCGACGTGGCGATCACGGGAGACTGGGAGGACGCTGACGCCTATGTATTCGAGGCCTGGAAGCTTTGCGGCACGTTCCTGCTCCTGGGTCTGCTGGCCAAAGTTCGACCTCAGCTATACTTCGGGCTGGTCGACGGCGCCTATCGAGTGGGTCCGGCTCTGTGGCTGACGGGGATGTGCACCCTGTTCATCTTGCTCGATGACGGCAACTACTTCCCCTGGTACGACTATTACGCCGGGGTGATGCCGTGGGGGCTGCTGCTGGGAGCCATCGGCCTGGGCTCTATGGCGGAGAAGATCTGGGACTACCGCAAAGCGCCGGTCGACATGGCGGGTTTTCTGCGGCTTCTCTATCGAATTGCCGACGTTCTGGATAAAGGGCCCGAGTCCGCCAGGGGCCGCTCTGCTCGCCTGGCCGAATGGGGTGACGACCTGGAGGATGCGCTGTCGATTTCAGCCAGCACCGTGGTCATCTCGCTGTCCGAACTCGCTCCGGACTTTCTGCTTTGGAAAACCCAGGCCATCGCCCTGGCCTCTTACGACGAGTTCCTGCCCGACAGGCAAAGCCAGGTGCGCGAGGACCTGGTTGTGATCGCCGGAGACTTTCGCGCTATCGCCGAGTCGCTGGACGGCCGCTCGTCAAAAAAGCTTTCCAGCATCCGTCCTTCGCCCTATCTTGCGACCTATAACCAGGAGTAGAAGCCCGCGCCCGGGCATGTTCACAAAATGTGCCTTGTTTTCTGCGAGAGCCGTGGGGTAAGATCGCCAGGCGAGCGTCTGTTCGAGAAACTTTCGACTCCAGCTCTCTTTAGACGCTGAGACCGTTCGCATCGAGGCTCATCCGTGGAAGACAAAGACAAAAGGAACGCCACCAAGCACTATCAGAATTCGGATTACCCTTCCGGTTCGTTCGAGGCGGCTATCAACGCTGACCAGCACGACCGTCTGCGCGAGGGTCAGGGGCTGCGTTTAGAGCGCCACCCGCTGGGGCCCGGACATTCCGGGGCCGATCTCGAAGAGATGGTGCCCGCTTTCATGCACCGCGACTTCTTCCGTTCCGAGGAAGATGCCGTCGAGTCGGTGGGCACTTCTCGTCTAAGGGCCGCGCGCCGGGAGGCCGGTAAAGAGGTGTCCCGCGAGGTCTCGAAAGAGCTGCCCCGAGAGCTTCCCAGGACGCCCTCCCCGGAGGAGCCGAAGGCGGCCGCGCCTCGGCCCGCCTACATCCCTCCGCCCGACACCGAGAGTTATCAAGAGCCGCCGCAGACCGAGACGCCCGCAGCGCCTTCCGAAAAGCCTAAGACCTCTTTTGAGAGGCCGCGGAGCGAAAGGCCCGCAGCACCGCCCGAAAAGCCCACGGCACCGCCCGTGCCTCGGGCGGAAGAGTCGCTTCCGCCGTTGCGTTCCGCTGATTCCGCCCCGGCCCCCGAGGCTCGACCGCTGCGCGCTGAAGCGCCCCGAAGCGCTCCGCCGTCCCCCGAACCGGTGACCACACCGGCTCAGCCGGCACCCCAGATCGTCCAGCAGCCCAACTACAGCGTCCCCATGCTGATCGCCCTGGCTATGGTCCTGGGAGTCTTTGTCTGGCGCGAGCAGTCGCGCACCCCGCTACCGGCCCAGGAAGCTTTGCCCGTTCCCGTCACCGTCGCTTCACCCGCCGCGCCGACGCCGATGCCGGAACCGACCGTCGCAGGGGTTGGGTTCCGCCCGACCTACATGGCCGTCGGACCCTCGGTTCCTCAGGGAATCGAAGCGGAGGCCTCGGCCTCGCCTATCCCTGGCGAGACGGCAGGCCCTGAAGAGAGCGTCTCCGAGGAGGAGGCCGACGATCGCGCCGCCATCTTAGAGCAGATGAGCCAGTCCTCGGCGGCGGAAGAGCCTGCTCCCGCAGCGGGTGGAGGCGGCGGCGACCTGTTCCCCGGAGAAGGGGGAGAGGAGTCCGCTCCGACCAACACTGCGCCCGTCC
Organism: Vulcanimicrobiota bacterium; assembly: GCA_023447635.1. Lineage (GTDB taxonomy): Bacteria > Vulcanimicrobiota > Xenobia > Xenobiales > JADMJV01 > JAEXNA01. The sequence continues at coordinate 27,302 of JAEXNA010000169.1, forward strand.
GAGAGGCCGCTTCGGCGCCCTGGACGGCCACCTTGAACCCGACCTCCAAACCGGCGCCCCCGAAGCCTAAACCGCCCGCAGCCAGGCCCGCTGCCGCCAAGCCGGCGCCGAAGCCCGCCGCCAAACCGGCCGCGTCGAAGCCGAAGGCCGTTCCCGTGGCAGCCACCGCCGCCGATCTGTTCCCCATCGACGACGAAGTTCCGATTCGCTCGAGCAAACCTGCCGCCAAGGCTGCGGCGGCGCCCGTCAGCCAGCCGGCGGCAGTTCCGATAGCGGCTCCGGCCGCCGGGGTTCCCGCCGACGGCTACCAGATCGACGAGCCGAACCTCTGAGAATTCTCTGCCTGGTCGGCCGCTCTGGAGTTGGGAAGACCACCCTGCTCGAGAGGGCGGTTCGCGCTCTGAGCGAGCAAGGCGTCTCGGTCCTGGCGGTCAAGAGTTCTCATCACGCCTGGGATGACCGCGAGGGGTCGGATAGTCAGCGCCTGGCCAAGGCCGGAGCGAGCGGCGCTGTATTTCTAGGTACGAACGGGGCCCAGTTTCATCTCGAAACGCCGCCATCGCTGCCCGAACTGCTGGGCTGGCTGGCCGGCAGGTATCAAGTCGCTCTTATCGAGGGCGGCAAAAGCTCGCCTTACCCAAAGGTAGAACTGCTTCACGACCAGGCCCCGCTGCTCGACTCGTCCCAGACCGTCGGCCGCCTGAACCGCTCTAGCCCTAACGCTCTCGACGATCTCCTCGACCTGCTAGAGCGCTACGCGACGCCCTGGGGCGTCTAGGAAACGCGCCCTTCGGCCAGCGGCCGTAGATCGCCGTGCCGCTCGCGCAGCGTCGCCCAGAGGGCGGGCCCCACATCCTCTACCACGGTTTCGCCCTCGGCAGCGCCAGGCTCTCCGCAAACGCGTCCCAGGAACAGGCAGCCCTCGAGCCCGCCCAGATGGGGCGGGTGCCAATCGTGCTCGGGGGTCTGACGGAAGACCTCTTCCAGCAAGGCGCCCCGGGCGCTGACTCCGTGATAGGTCGCCAGGTTCAGCCCCTCATTGTCGGCCGTGGCTCGCTGCACCAGTTCGAACAGTCGTCGGGCGGCGCGCACGACCAGGGCGCGACAGGCGGGCTCCGGGTCGGGGAATTCGGCCAGACTGATAGTGCGCAGGGCGAGATCGGTGATCACGGTCGCGCTGGGCGCTTCCGTCATCACGCTATCCCACACTTCGGGCAGGCTGGATTTGCCAAAATGGCTGGTCAAAGCCTCGACCAGGCGGGGCGTCTCGGGCAGCCGTCCATCCAGCAAACGCGCCGCCAACTGCAAAGTCCGAGTGCCCAGCCAGAGCCCGCTGCCTTCCTGGCCCATCATATCCTCCGGCTCTTCGGTGCGGCTAAACAGACCCTCGCGGTTCACCGTGCCGACGCAGGCTTGTTGTCCTGCGACCAGGATGTGGCCGGCGTTTCCGGCCAGCCCTCCGGCCAGCAGCGGTTCGAGTTCGTCGCAGAGGGCCACTCGACTGCCGGCCGGCAGGACCGAGCGCACGGTCTCGCCAGCGGCCCGGCGCAGGGCGGTCGAGTGCAGACCGGGCAGGCCGACCACAGCCACCAGAGGCGGAATCGGGCCGGAATACTCGATGCTGGCTTCCTGAAAGGCTCGCTGCAGCAGCTCTTTGGACGAGCGGGCTTCCCCGTTGGGGATAGTCACCTGGCCGTAGGTCTGACCGTTCGAGTCGGCCAGCACGGCCTCGGTGGTGGTAGAGTCAGCCCGCAGGCCTAAGAGTAAAGCGCACACCTGCTCTTTTTCGTTCGCCAGGGGACGACCCCTTTCGTTTCGGCGGTCTTACGGCTGAGGAGGCTTCTCCCGCACCGGGGGAGCGGTGGTGGGACGGGGAGTCGGGGCCGGGGAGGCCTCGGTAGGGGTGGAGGAGGCGGGCGCCGGGGAGGCCGGAGCGGGCTGGCCCGCCGGGGCGGGAGCGGTCGGAGCCGTCGAGCCAGGAGCGACGGTACCGGGAGCCGGCGCTGCAGGAGCGGGCGGCGCAGGCAGGCGGGCCATCAGGTCGTTGACCTCGACGAAGGTGGGGTCGATCTCTTTGGCCTTGGTCAGCGCTTCCCGCGCTTCTTCGGTCTTTTTCAGGGCGATGCAGGCGCGCGCTTTCAGAACCCAGCCGTCCAGGGTTTCCGGGTACTCTTTGGTCACGATCAGCAGCACCTTGAGAGCTTCGTCGTTCTGGCCACGCAAAAGCTTGTCGTAGCCGCGAGCTAGCAGCCAGAAGCGCTGGTCGTCGGCACCTTCGTTCATGATGCGCTTGAGGTTATCCAGCGCTTTGGGCACCTGACCGGTCTTCTCGCAGCCCCAGGCCAGGTGAAAGCGGTACATTCCGCTCTCCGGCTTCTTGTCCAGGGCGTCGGTGAAGTAGGACAGGGAGCGAACGTACTCTTTTTTGGCAAGGCAGATGACGCCCAGGTTGTGCGAGGCCGAAGCGAAGTTAGTGTCTTTGGCCAGGGCGTCGCGCCACTGCTTTTCCGCCTTGGCCAGGTCGCCTTGCTGGTAGGCCATGACGCCGCGATAGTAGCTGGCCCACTTGGCGCCGTCGTTCTGAGCGCTAAGATCGGAGAAGATTTTTTCCGCCTTGACCCATTCTTTGTCGGCCAGGTACATGTCGGCCAGGGCGCCATAAGTCGGCAGAAAGCTGGGGTCGCGTCGGATAACTTCGCGGAAGTCTTCTTCGGCCTTTTTCTTGTCGTCGAGCATCCGGTTGGCGAAGGCCCGCATGTAGTAGGCGTCCAGATAGCCGGGCTCTTCCTTAAGCGCCTGATTGGCGTAGTCGCGGGCTCGCGTCCAGTCTTTCGAGTCGGCCGAAGAGCGGGCCAGTTTGATCAGGTTACGAGCGTTGACGCCGACCTCCTGAGCCACCACCGGGGCGCACAGCATCAGAAGCGCGGAAATCAGGGCGGGAAGCAGCAAAACGCCGCGCAGTGAGCTCATAGGGCCTCTCTCGGGATCAGGTTGATGTTGCCAAGGGCTTTGATCTTGCAGTCGTGATACATCAGCCGCTCGGGGAAATCGGCCAACGGGAAGAGCATGGCGATCGAAGGCACCGCGCCGTCCTCGGCTTGCTGGCTAAGACTAGTGGTTTCGCCGTGGCTCTCGAACAGGTAGGTGACGGTGCGGCAGTCCGTCTGCAGCCCCAGGAAGCGGTACCCCTGGTCGCGGTAGTCCGAGCACTGCTGCAAAAAGTCAGGAGACAACGGACGGCTCTCCCTGGCTTGCCGGCGCGGTTTCGGCCAGGCGGGTGACCACTTTTTCGGTGATCTCTCGCAGCGACCCCAGTTCGTACTCTCCCGTGGGGCGATGGAAGTCGCTGCCGCCGCTGAGCACCTTGTTGTACTTGCCGCCGAGCTTCTTGGCCCGCTTGCGAGAGGCTTTATTGTGGCTGGGATGCCAGACTTCGACCCCTTGCAGCGGAAGCTGCAAGATCCGCTCGACCATGGCCCAGTCGGTCAGCAGCCCGGGATGGGCCAGCACCGCACAGCCGCCCGCCCGGCGCAGCGCCTCGATGCCATCGGGCAGGGAGAGCAGACTGCGACCGACGTAGGCCGGGGCACGATTGCCCAGGTACAGGTCGAAGGCCAGGTCCATCGACGAGACGATCCCTTTGGCCACCATGGCTTTGGCTACGTGAGGGCGTCCCAGGGTGCCGCCCTGCGACTGCGCGGCGACCTCGTCGTAGGTCAGGTGAACGCCCAGCGCGGCGAGTTTCTCCAGCACCCGATGGACCCGTCCCCGGCGCTCTTCCTGCATGCGGACCAGCAGGTCCAGCAAGTCCGGGTCGCGGTGTTCGAAGAAGTAGCCCAGCAGGTGCACCTCGCGCCCCTCATAGTGACAGGACAGTTCGACTCCGGGGATGATCCTCAACGAGGTCTCCCGGGCCGCCTCCATCAGGGGGGCGATACCGGCCACGGTATCGTGGTCGGTCAGCGCCAGGGAGGTGATCCCCTGGGCCAGCGCGCGTTCCACCAGTTCATGGGGCTGAAGTTCGCCGTCGCTGCAGACGGAATGGCAGTGCAACTCTACCGGCATGAGGTACCTCTCTTCATCCTTCGCCGCCGTTTCTGCGCGGGCCGCGGCGGGGGCCTTTTTCGTCGCTAGAGTAGACCAGCACTCGCATCTCGTCGCGAAACCCGGTCAAAGAGCCAAAGGCGTGAGGGTCGCTGCGCACCCGGTCCAGGCTGCGTAGCAGCACCTGCTCCTGATAGCGCGCCTCCGGACCGGCGATCGGCTCTCCCTCGATGATGGTCGCGATGAAGCGCTCTTTGATCAAGCTCACCATCATGGAAAGCTCTTCTAAGGTCAAGGTTTCCAGGTCGCGGGTAATGCGGATAATTTCGACCTCGGCATCCTGGTCGTTCTCCTCGGTGGGGTAGTCCACCAGGCGGGTGACCCGTCGGTCCAGCGGGGTCACTCGAAGCAGTTCGAAGAACAGGTCCCACGACATCTTGAACTTCCCGATGAATTCGTCGAAGCGGGAAGCGTCGACCTCGGAGTCCAGATAGAACTCCAGGCGGATCTCGCCCTTCCTGGGCCCCAGCGAAGCCGAACCCAGTTCGGGGAAGCGAACCAGCAGCGAGGTCAGGAAGGCGACTCCGTCGGAAGCGTCCGCGCTGCGTGTACTCAAGCCGTGCCTCTTCCCTTACCTCGCCACGTCGAAGGAGCGCGTCTCTCGGATCACGGTCACCCGGATCGAGCCGGGGAAGCGCACTTCTTCTTCGATCTGCATGGCGATCTTGCGAGCCAGCAGGGTGGCTCCCTTGTCGTCGACCTCTTCAGGGCGCACCAGAACGCGCACCTCGCGTCCGGCGGCGATGGCGTAGCACTGCTCGACCCCCTCGAACCGTTCGGCGATCGCTTCCAGGTTCTCCAGGCGGTTGACATAGGTCTGCTGGCGGGCGCGTCGGGCGCCCGGTCGGGCCGCCGAGATAGCGTCGGCGGCCTGGATCAGCATCGCCTCGACGGTGCGCTGCTCCACGTCTTCGTGGTGAGCTTCGACCGCGTGGGCGACCTCTTCGCTCTCGTCGTACTTGCGGGTCAAGCGTCCACCCACCAGGGCGTGAGGCCCCACGGCGATGGGGCCGTCGGTGGCCTCGAGCGCGACCTTGCCGATGTCGTGCAGCAGGCCAGCGCGGCGAGCGATCTCGATGTCGGCTCCGATCTCGGCCGCCATCTGGGCGGCCAGGAACGACACCTCGATCGAATGCTGCAGCACGTTCTGCCCGTACGACGAGCGGAACGACAAGCGTCCCAGAAACTTCACCAGTTCGGGGTGCAGTTCGCCCAGACCCACCTGGCGCAGCGCCTCTTCGCCCTCTTCGACGATCCGCTCGTCGATCTCCAGGCGCGCTTTCTCGACCATCTCTTCGATGCGGGCCGGATGGATACGACCGTCCGAGACCAGCTTTTCCAGCGCCAGGCGCGCGACTTCGCGGCGCACCGGGTCGAAACAGGACAGAACGACCGCGTCGGGCGTGTCGTCGATGATGAACTCTACCCCGGTCATGCTCTCGAGGATGCGGATGTTGCGCCCCTCGCGACCGATGATGCGCCCCTTCATCTCATCGGACGAGAGGTTGACGATGGAGACGGTGGTCTCGGAGACCTGCTCGGCCGCCCAGCGCTGGATGGCGGTGGAAATGATCCGACGAGCCACCCGGTCAGCTTCTTCGCGGGCGGTCTTTTCGCCGTCCTTGATGCGCCGCGCCAGGAGCGACTCGTTTTCCCGTTCCACCCGCTCTAAAAGCTGAGAGGTGGCCTCCTCACGCGACAAGCCGGCCGCCAGCGTCAGCGCTTCCTCGGCCTCTTTGACCGTCTGTTCGCGCTTCTCTAGCAGAGCATCAGCCCGCTCTTCTCGTTTTCGAATCAACTCTTCGCGAGCTTGCAACTCGCGGCGTTCTCGTTCCAACTCCTCACGGGAGGTTTGTAGCGCTTTGTCTCGCTCGTCGGCCAGGTCCTGGGCCTTCTTACGGATGTCGGCAGCTTCGCGTTCGGCCTCTAGAAGGCGCTTGTCGCGGGCGGATTCGGTTTCGATTCGTGATTTTTCGAGAAGTTCTTCGGCCCCTTTACCTAAAGCTTCGTGGCGCTGTCGTTCGGTTTGGCGTCCCCCGAAAAATCCCAGGACCAAAGCCAAAAGACAGCCGCCCACTCCGAGTAATATCTGAATGGTCTCGACCTCGTACTAATCTATATCCAAAAGGCCATGAATACTTTACCAGGGGAAATATATCAACGATTCTCATAGCCTTCTCAAATGGATGTTCTCCCTCGGGGGAGCATTCTCATCTTTGCGGAAAAGGGAGCCTCATGAGCCCTTCCAATTCGGCTTCCGGGCGCGCTCGGCTGGCCGGTTTGACCCTGATTTTTCTGCTTCTGGCGGGCTGTCGCGAGAACGGCCAGGCGGCCCCCTCCAACCCCTCCTCTCCCGGAGCCGTGGCCCCCGCCTCGACCGCCCCCTTACCAGCCCCTCCTATCCCTCAGGACAAGCTTCCGGTCCTGACCAATCCGAAATGGGACGCCGCCTTCGAGCACGACCCGACCTCGTTCACCCAGGGTCTGCTCTTTGCCGACGGAGCGCTTTACGAAAGCACCGGTCAAAACGGCTCGTCGAAGGTGCGGCGCTTGGACCCCGAGAGCGGCAAAGTGCTGGCTGGCCACGATCTGAGCATGGCGCACTTTGGGGAAGGCCTGGCCTCGCTGGGCCCCTCCCTCTATCAGCTGACCTGGACCTCGGGGCTTTGCCTGATTTACGACCGGGCCACCCTGAAGCCGACCGGCCAGCTGTTCTATCCCGGCGAGGGCTGGGGGCTGACGGTCAGCCCCCAGGAGGGGCTGCTGGTCTTCTCGGACGGCTCGGAGTTCCTGAAATTCCTGGACCCCTCTAACTTCATCGCCAAGCGCACCCTGCCGGTGACCGACGGCAGTGGACAACCGGTCGCTATGCTCAACGAACTCGAGTGGATGAACGGCGAAGTCTGGGCCAATATCTGGCTGACCGACCGGATCGCCCGGATCGACCCCAAGACAGGCAAAGTCGTGGGCTGGATCGTGCTCAGCGAGCTTTCCGCCGCCGAGCACAACGAGGCCGAAGACGTGCTCAACGGCATCGCCTACGATCCGGCAAGCGACCGACTCTGGATCACCGGCAAGCTGTGGAGCAAGATCTACCGCTTCGACAACGCCAAAGCGACGTTCTTCAAGTAAATCTATTTCGTCTGGTAGTCGTGGAAGCGGTACCCCAGGCCGCGTTCGTTGAAGATGTAGCGAGGGTGGGAAGGGTCGGCTTCTAGCTTTTTGCGCAGGTAGGTCACATAGAGACGCAGGATCTGGGTATCGTCCCGGTACTCCGGACCCCACACGCGAGACAGCAGAGTCTCGTGGGTCAGCATCCGACCCGGATGGTTGATAAACTGGTGCAACAGTTTGAATTCGGTGGGGCGCAGATGGACGCGCTCGCCGTCGACCACAGCCTCTCGGCGGTCCAGGTCGACCTGCAGGCGGTCGTCGATCGGGACCAGACCCCGGGTTACCGGAGCGGGCGTCTCGGTTCGACGCAGCACGGCTTTGATACGGCTGACCAGTTCGCGATGGTTGAACGGCTTGCCCATATAGTCGTCGGCGCCCAGTTCCAGCCCCAGCACGCGGTCGTCATCCGAGGCCTGGACGGTCACCATGATCACGGGGATACCCACCGTCTGGCGGATCTGGCGTAGCACTTCGAAACCGGACACGTCGGGCAGGTTCAGGTCCAGCACCACAAGGTCCGGGATCTCGTCGCGCAGCCGCTCCAACCCCTCGGCTCCCATCATAGCTCCGGACACGATGAAGCCGGCGCCCTCCAGGGTCACCCGGATCAGGTCGAGCATGTGGGGTTCGTCTTCGATCACCAGGATGCGTCGGTCTTTGAAATCGTTAGCCATGAAGTTACTCTATCCTTAGTCGTCTGATTTTCGAGTGGGCAGGGTGATAGTGAACAACGCCCCGCCCTGCGGGCTCGCGCCCAAAGTCAAGTTGCCGCCGTGGGCTTCCACGATAGCTTTGGCGATGTAAAGTCCCAGTCCCGAGCCGCTGACCCCAGCCGGCCCTTTGCCGCGCACGAACGGTTCGAACAGGCGCTCGCGGTCTTGCTCGGGCACGCCGGGGCCGTCGTCGCCCACCGAGATCAGGAGTTCCTTGTCGTTGAACCGTCCGGTGACTTCGATGGTGCCCTGCCCGCTATACTTCGAGGCGTTCTCCATCAGGTTGATGACCACTTGCTGCACCCGGGCGCCGTCGACTTTGACCAGGAAGTGCTCGGGCTGCAGATCGACTTTCACCTTGCAGCGGGCCGCGCACAGCAGGGGAGAGACCTTTTCTACCCCTCGAGCCACCAGTTTGGCCACATCTTCCACCGTCAACTGCGGCTTCAGCCCGCCGGCCTGGATGCGCGTGGCCTCTAACATCTGGCCCACCATCTTTTCCAGGCGGACGCTCTCTTCCACGATGATGCCGGCTTTTTCCCGGATGGTGGCCTCGGACAGCTTCATGTCGGGGTCGGACATCAGGCCGGCGAAACCCTTGATGATGGCGATCGGGGTGTGAAGCTCGTGGGAGACGGCGCTCAGGAACACCTTCTGTAGCCGCTCCATCTCTTTGCGACGGCTGATATCGCGCAGCATCATGACCCAGCCCAGCGCCTGGCTTTCCTCGTCGAAGAGCGGGGCGCCGGTCACTTCGACATCGAGCACCTGACCCGAGCGGGTGACCAGTTGAGCTTCGACCGGGTCGGTGCGTTCCCCGAAATAGCGCCGCCCCAGCCGAACCAGCGAGGTCGAGTCGTCCGGGCGCACTTCGATCTTGAGCGGGAACGCCTCTTGCGAGGCGCGTCCGACGGCTTCGCCGATCTCCCAGCCCGACAGCTTGGACATGGTCAGGTTGTAGCCTACCACCGAGCCGTCGCGGTCCAGGATGACCACCCCGTCGGAAGAGTGCTGGACCACCGCTTCCAGCCAGCGGCGCTCGGTGAGTAGACGCTTCAACAACTGGGCGTTCTGGATGGTCACCTCGACCTTGTCGGCCATCAGGTGGTAGATCCCGGCGGCGTCGTCGAGAAGCTTGTCGTCTTCGCTGTCGCGCAGCAGGTAGAAGAAGCCGATGGAGCGCCCGCCCGAGCGGACGGGGACGGCCAGCGATGAGGCGGCTCCCGCGGTTTGCCGCAGCTTCAGTTCGGTCTGCGAGGTGGGGTTGCCGCGCTCGGTCAACTCTTGCACGGCGGCTTCCATCAACGGCTTGAGAGCCTGTTCGGCGGCCGGGTCGACGCCGTAAAGATGGGTCCGGGTCTGGCCCCGGTCGCTGGTGATCAGCAGGCCCGAATCGCCTCCGCCGGCCCGCACCACGTCGCCCAGCAGCCCTTCCAGCACGCGCAGCGCTTCCGGCTCGTCGCCCAGATCGACCTCGAGCTTCAGGGTCTCGACCCCCTCGAACGTCTTTTTCTTCTTGCGCGCCATCCTTTCCGGGCTTTTCTCGCCCCCGGCCGGAGACCTGCCCAGGGCGGGGGGAGGAGGCGTTTAGGAAACTGTTCCCCGGTTGCTGGTCTCATATACTCCTCTAATTCAGCGTTAGCCCGGGTCTAATGGGGCGCCGCCTATACTGCGAGAGAAGTCAAACGAGACCGGGGCGGTCGGGAAGACCGCCTCGAAAGAGTTTAAGGAGTCAAAGATGAGCGTAGTGAAATGGCACCCCGTTGGGGAAATGTTGGAACTGGGCAACCTGTTGCAGAGAAGCTTCGAAGGGAACGGTTTCCCTAGAGGACGCGGCGCGGGTCCCCAACTTGCCCTGGACGTTTACGAGACCGAAGCCGAGTTGGTCCTGACCGCCTCGCTTCCCGGCGCGACTCGAGAGGATCTCGAGGTCGAGTATGAAGACCGCCTGCTCACCGTCCGCGGCACCGTGAAGGCGCCGGAACTTCCCGAAGGCGCCAAGAGCCTGCTCCACGAGCGGCCTCACGGCAGCGTGACCCGCACCCTGCGGATCGCCCAACACCTGGATGTGGCCAACAGCAAGGCTACCTTCACTAACGGATTGCTGGAAGTTCGGCTGCCCAAGGCCGCCGAGGCCCGCAAGAAAACCATCAGCATCGAGTAAGCATCGCCTTCCTCGATATGGCGAGGCGTCATCCACGCCTCGAGATACAGGCAGACGACTATCCCCTGCGGATACCCCTCCCCATAGTGGGGCGCAACGCCCCGGCCCTGGAGTCCCCCTTCTCCAGGGCCCTTTTTTTATGGGAGGGCCTGGGGAGGGCTGGTGGGAGAGGGAGAGCGGGGTCGTGAGGGAATGAGCGGCCTATGACTCTGAAGCGAACCGTTGTCTGCCTGCTGGCCATGCTCTGTCTGGGGCTGCCCGCCTTCGCGCAGAACTACGCCGCCGACAAAGCGGCGGCGGACCAGTCGTTGGCGGCCAAGGATTTTCCCACCGCCATTGCGGCGTTTCGCAAGCTGGTGGCCGACTACCCGGACAAGGTCGAAGCGTACAATGCGCTAGGCTTTGCTCTGTATCTCGATAGCCAGTTCGACGAAGCGATCGTGACCTTCGAGCAGGCGCTGCAGATGGCGCCGTCGGATGACGCGGCCAAGCGCAACCTGATTCTGGCCGGCGGACGTCGGGCCCTGGAGAGCAGCTATCGCAACGGCCTGAGCCGGATCGAAGGGCTGAAGTCGCGCTTCCCCGGCCATCCTCAGCTGGCTGTCTTGGATTTCTACTCGGGTAAGCTGCACTTTCTTTACGGCTTTTCCACGCCCGCTTTCGAAGCCTGGCGCTCGGTAGCGAGGTCTCGCCCCGAATCGGGCACGGCGCTGTTCTTGAGAGCGGTGGACGCTCGCGCCAAGGGCGATGCGGCGGCGCAGAACAAGCTCTTCCAGGCGGCTTTGCAGCAGATGCCGACGGAAGAGGTGTTCCGTATCTGGGCGGCTCGACTGATGGTCGAAGCGGGCGATAACGAGCAGGCGGCGGGCCTTTTGGCCTCGCTGATGGACCGCCCGCAGTTGACGCCGGGGGTGGCGATTGCGCTGTCGCGCTTCGAGCGGATGCGCGGGCACAGTTTGCCCGCCTATGAGCTGCTTAAGCGAACGGCCGATGTGCCCGAAGTACTTCTCGAGCGTGCTTTGATGACTTTGCAGATGGGGGCTGCGCGCGAGGCGGTCCTGGCTGATCTGCAAAGCGCGTTAGACGCCGGGGGGGATGGAGCGATGCTGATCCTCAGCGATGAGCCGGGAGCCAGGGTCTACCTGGACGGCACCTTGCTGGGTTCTCCACCACTGGGGCTGTACCCCAGCGAGGGAGAGCACGAGGTGCGGGTGGTTTACCAACCCCGTCCCTCGCTGTTGGCTCGGTTTCGCTCGCCCGGTGAAGGGATGATGCTGCTGCAGAGCGGCACGGCCAGCGGCCTGGATATCAGGACGGTCCCTTCGCGCAGCGAACTGCTGCCGTAACCTCCGGCTTTCAGCGGGCCGGAGTTCGGCAACCTTTAACGAACGGATAAAGCCTGTGTCTTCGATTTTTGGAAAGAAACCTCTCGTCTGCCTGTGCGTCGAGATTTTCGATGTTATCGCCACCTGTCCGATGGACTCTTATAAGGAGTTCTCGGCTCAGGCCTACGGCTGCACGCCCGAACAGGTCGAGCAGGCGGTGGGGAACCACTGGGCCAACCTCGAGATGGGCAAGCTCAAGCCGGACGTCTTCTGGGATAAGGTGGGCGAGGACCTTCGCGAGATGGGGGTCGAGCATAGCGTGCCCGGCTGGAAGTTCAAGGGGATCTGGGACGGTCTGGTGGCTGACCACGTGAGCTTGAACAAGGAGATGATCGAGACGGTGCGTCAGGCCCGGACGGCCAAGATCCGCACGGTCGCTTCGACCAACATGTCGCCCGAGGTCGCCGCCGCCATGCAGAAGGTGGGCGCCTTCGAGCCGTTCAACCTGGCGGTGCTCTCCAGCCAGATCACGGCGCTCAAGCCGGCAGCGGCCGTGTTCGGACGGATGGCCAAACTGGCCCGCACCGCGCCGGCTCAGTGTCTCTACCTGGACAAAGACCCGGCCAACCTGGCGGCGGCGAAGTCGGCCGGCTACAAGACGTTAGAGTACAAAGGCGACCCCAAAGAGACGCGTTGGGAGCTGCTGCAGCTGGGCCTGTTGGGTTAGTCGGTGTTTTTTCGACGGAAGAAGCCGATTACCACGGTCTATTTCGACATTGGCGGTGTAGTGGTGGATGCCCCCATGGACCGCTATCGCGAGCTGGGGATGGAGCTATTTGGCTGCCGAGACGACCATCTGGTCCTGTGCTCGGCCGAATTCTTGCCGCTGCTCGAGATGGGCAAGATCACTTCGACCGAGTTCTGGGAAAAGGTAGGGCAGAAGCTAGCTTTCATGGGCATGGGTCGGGTCGTTCCGGCCTGGAAGTTCAAAGGCTTCTGGGAGAGCATCATGCTCGAGACCCTGCGGGTGCACGAAGATGTGCTGAGCCTGGTGGGGAAGCTGCGGCCGAAATACACCGTGGGGGCGCTTTCTAATACCATCAGCGAGCACGCGAACGTGCTGCAGACTCGCGGCCTCTATCAGAACTTTAGTCCGGTGGTGCTCTCCTGCCAGATCGGCATGCGTAAGCCGAACGCCGACATCTACAAGAAGGCGGCCGAGATGGCTCGCTGCAAACCGGGCAACTGCCTGCTTATCGACGATATGGCCGAAAACATCGAAGGCGCCCTGAAGGCGGGCTATCAGGCGATCCACTTTCGCAACTACGACGAGCTTCGGCTAGAACTGCATCGCAAAGGGCTGCTTTAACCCCGAAGATGCGGGGAAGGCCGCAGGTTTTCTATCGCACCATCCGGGTTTTAGGGGAGTTTTCCGCCCCTCTGAGGTAGATTCGGGGGTGCGGGACGGTTGGCTATATCCTCTGGTCGGAGTGACCCCTTGAGCGCGCCCCCAACGCCGGCCCCCCTGGTCGACTCGCGTTCCCCCTGGGAACCGCTCAAGGTTCCGATGTTCCGCGCTCTGTGGACGGCCTCCCTGATCTCGAACCTGGGAACCTGGATGCAGCAGATCGCCAACGGCTGGCTGATGACCTCATTGCATCCCGCGCCGCTGATGGTCAGTCTGGTCGAGGTCGCCAACACGCTGCCGATGGCGCTCCTGGCACTACCCGCAGGGGCGCTGGCCGACCTGATCGACCGTCGCCGCTACCTTCTGGTCACCCAGACCTGGATGTTGATCGCTTCAGGGCTGATGGGGCTACTGACCTACACCGGCTATATGACGGCGCCGCTGCTGGTGCTGTGCACCTTCGTGATGGGTCTCGGAGTGGCTTTGAACTCTCCCGGTTGGCACTCGGTGACACCGGAAGTGGTGCCGCGCCCGCAACTGTCTTCGGCTATCGCTCTGAACGCCATGGCCATCAACGGGGCTCGCGCGGTCGGTCCGGCGCTGGGCGGTATTCTGCTGCTGTGGGCCGGTCCGGCGGTCGCCTTTTTCTTGAACTCGGCTTCGTTTTTGGCCGTCCTGCTGGTCTTGTGGAGTTGGAGGCGGCAGCCGCGACCGGTAGCCGCGCCCGAGCGGTTTTCTTCGGCGATGAAGGTGGGGCTGCGTCACGTCCGCCACTCTCCCCGCCTGCGCACGGTGACCTGGCGCTCCGCCTCCTTTGTCGTCTGCTCGAGCGCGCTCTGGGCCACTCTGCCTCTGCTTTGCGAGCAGGTCTACGGATTCGACTCGCGAGGTTACGGCGCGATGGTGGGCTCCTTCGGTCTGGGCGCCGTCATCGGAGCCGTCGGTCTGTTGCCCTGGCTGCGCCGCCGGTTGGAGCTGAACCGGATCGTCTCGGGCGGCTGGCTTCTCTTTGTCGGGGTATTGTTCTCGCTGTCTTCGCTGGACGGCGGATGGCTGCCGTGCCTGCCCATGCTGGTGGGTGGCGCCTGCTGGATCTGTATTCTTTCGAATCTGCACCTGGTGGTGCAGACGGCGGCTCCTCCCTGGGTGCTGGGTCGGGCGATGTCGATCTATCTGCTCTGCTTTTTTGCCGCCGCCAGTTGCGGCAGCTTCCTGTGGGGCGTGGTAGCCCAGCAGATCGGGCTGGTCCAGGCTCTGCGGGTGGCGGGAAGCGTGCTCTTGTTCACTTCGTTGGGCGGGTTGATCGCGCCGTTGGCCTCGAGCGAGGGGCAGAACCTCGAGCCGTCCCACGCCTGGGAGCATCCCGAGATGACCATGGAGCCGCCGATGGATCACGGTCCGATCCTGGTCACGGTCGAATACGAGATCGAGCCCGAGGACGGTCCGGCTTTCCGCGAGGCGGCCGAGCGGTTGCGGGCTTTCCGCTATCAGAGCGGGGTGCGCCAGTGGGGCATCTTCGTGGACATCGCCGACCCGACGCGCTACCGAGAGGTCTATCTCGAGGAAAGCTGGGGCGCCCATATGCGCGCCCACGCCAGGGTGACCGCTTACGAGACCGAGGTGGCGGGCCAGGTCTACGCTTTCCACCGCGGTCCGACCTCGCCTCCGGTGACCCATCACGCTTACTGCAACCAGCGCTTCCCCGCCGAAGAGTCGTCGTCCGCGCCGTCGCCGCGCGTCTATCCGACCACCTCGCGGGGGGTTCCGCTGTGGTTTGTGGACGACCTGTCGACCTTCGAGAGCGAGCCCGAAGTGGGGCCCGAGGCGGTCATCGAACCCTCCGAAGCGGCCTCCGAACCCGCGTCGGAAGTCGAGAGTCCGAACTAGCCAAGCCTTAACGGACCTATCCGGCTGCCCCCTCTGATCAGAGCGCCAGCCTCAGTCTCTGCTTCTACTTCTACGGCGAGTCGGCCCAGGAGGTCAGCGAACGTGGTGCATCGCTGTGGCAAGCCTGGCTAAGCGAACAGTTCCCTTCGACCTCGACCGCCACCGCCCACTGCGAGGTCGAATAGCCCGACCTTACCGGCCCACCAGGGATAAGCGCGAGGAGCCCTCGAAGCCCCGAACGGGATGTTAGAGCTCATCGTATGGATCGCCGGGGCCTCGCTGATCTGCGCCGTGGTGCTCGGGGCCCACGCCCTGCGCTCTGCTTACAGTCTGGCGCCGATCTACGTCTGTCTGGGGTTCGTAGCCTCGACCATGATGTGGCTGGTCACGGTGGGCGCGCGCATCGAGTTCTACAACCTGACCGCGCTGTGGGGTAGCACCTTCTTCGGCGCTATGCTGATCGGCGTCTTCGTGCTGTATGTGTTCGACGGAACCCAGGCGGCCAGGCTCGCCCTCATGACGACCGTCGGCGTGATCCTGGCCACTTTTGCCCTGGAGTCGTCGCTGGCCTGGCAGACCAGCCGCGGCATGACCCAGATGGCGCTGGCCTGGCCAACGCCCTCTCCCCGGCTGTACTTTAGTTCGGCGCTGGTTTCGGTGATCGACCTGGTCGTCATGGCCGTGGTCTGGGAGTCGCTGCGGCGCTGGCGCTGGATGGGCTCGCTGACGGCCAGTATCTTTGCGACCCTGCTAGCCACTCTAGCTCTGGACTCGCTGCTTTTTCCCCTGATGGCGCTGGGCCGTATCCCCGAGGCACAGGCGTTGATGCAGGGCGCCCTGGCCGAACGGCTGATTCTGGTGCTCTGGCTGTCGCCCGTGCTGGGCGCCTACGTGCGCTGGCAGCAGCGGCTGAACGGCTCGGACCTGGGGCGCGGCAAGGTGCTCTCGATCCTGGTCGGCAGCGCCGCTTCGGAAAAGCGCCTGAACCGCGCCGAGGCCGAAATCCGTGAGCGGATGCGTATCGAGGACGACCTGCGACGCAGCGAGACCGCCCTTCAGACGGTATTGGACAACTGCCGCGCGGTGGTGTTCCTGAAAGACGCGCGCGGCCGCTATATGTTGATCAACCCGTTCTTCGAGCAGGCGCTGGGCGTGGGCAAAGACGCCGCCATCGGGAAGACCGACTTCGACCTGCGCGACGCCGCCGTAGCCGACCGAATGCAAGAAGTCGACCTGAAGGTGATGGAGAGCGGCGAAGGGGTCCAGTACGAAGAAGAGCTGGTCGGTCCAGACGGTAAGACCCACACCTTCGTCACCAACAAAGTCCCGCTCTTCGACGAGAACGGCGGGGTCTACGGGCTATGCGGCTTCGCCACCGATATCACCGAACGCAAAGCGGTCGAGAAGAAGAGCGAAGAGAACCAGCGCCGTCTGCAGCTGAATCAGCGTCGCCTGCAGATGAACCAGCGCCGCCTTCAACTGGCGATGGACGCAGCCGCCGCCGGCACCTTCGTGTGGAACTTCCACACTTCCGAAATGGAATGGGACCAGCGCTCGCTCGAAATTTTCGGACTCACCGCCGACTCGTTCAAGGAGACCTATCTCGACTGGATGCGCCACGTCCACCCGGACGACCAGGAGCGGGTTCAGGAGACGCTGCAAGAGAGCCTGGGCGACTCCCGCTGGGAGCAGGAGTACCGGGTCGTCCGCCCGGACGGCGAGACCCGCGTTGTCTCGGCGGCGGGATACTTTACCCTGGACAGCGAGGGCGTCCCAGAGATGCTGATCGGACTGCATCTCGACGTGACCGACCAGCGAGTGGCCCAGCGCGCCCTGCACGAAGCTAAGTACGCTGCCGAGCAGGCCAATCGGGCGAAGTCGGATTTCCTGGCCACCATGTCGCACGAGATCCGCACCCCCATGAACGCGGTCATCGGCATGACTCATCTGGTCCAGCGCACCGACCTGAACCCCAAGCAGGCCGACTACGTCAAAAAAATCGAGAGTTCGGCCAAGTCGTTGCTGGGCATCATCAACGACATCCTGGATTTCTCAAAGATCGAGGCGGGCAAGCTAAAGTTCGAAAGCGTCGACTTCGACTTGGACACGGTGCTGGAGAACCTGGCCCACCTGATGGCCGTTCGCAAGGCCGAAAAAGAGAACCTCGAGGTGCTTTTCAAGGTCGACAACGACGTACCGCGTCAGCTGAACGGCGACCCGTTGCGGCTGGGCCAGGTGTTGACCAACCTGGGCGCCAACGCTATCAAGTTCACCGAGACCGGCCAGGTGCTGGTCTCCGTGCACCGGGTAGAAGGCGAGGAGGGCTCGGTCGTGTTAGAGTTTTCCGTGGCCGACACCGGCATCGGGATGAGCATGGAAGAGCAGGACCGCCTGTTCCAGCCGTTCAGCCAGACCGACAGTTCGACGACCCGAAAATACGGCGGGACCGGACTGGGTCTGTCCATCTCGAAAAAAATGGTCGAGATGATGGACGGGCGCATCGGGGTGGAATCCGAACCCGGCAAGGGAAGTCGCTTCTTCTTCACCGCGCGTCTGTCGCTGGCCAGCGAGACCCGCCCGGCCCAGCGGCACATCAGTGCCGACCTGCGCAATCTCGAAGTTCTGGTGGCCGATGACAACGCCACCTCGCGAGAGATTCTCGAAGAGCTGCTGGCCGGGTTCGGCTATTCGGTCACCCTGTCGTCGACCGGCCAGGAAGCCGTCGACGAAGTGCGCGCCCGTGGCGACGGGAAGCCGTTCGACCTGGTGCTGTTGGATTGGAGGATGCCGGGCCTGAACGGCATCGAAGCGGCCCGCGAGATCCGTCAGGTCTGTAACGAGAAGCCGCCCGTCACCATCCTGGTCACCGCCTACGGTCGCGAGGACGTGGTGCGGTCGGCCCAGATCGCCGGGGTCAGCAACGTGCTTTCCAAGCCGGTCAACGAATCTCAACTGTTCGACGCTATCGCCACGGCTTTCGGCGGGACGCCTCAGGCCGAGCCGCTCTCGTCGGCCACGGCGGCTATCGCTTTCGGGGGGCAGCGGGTGCTGCTGGTCGAGGACAACGAGGTCAATCAGCAGGTGGCGCGGGAACTGCTCGAGCAGGCTGGCCTGCACGTGACCATCGCGAATCACGGGAAAGAAGCCGTCGACCTGCTCAAGGCCGAAAGCTTCGAACTGGTGCTTATGGATGTGCAGATGCCGGTGATGGACGGCTTGACTGCCACCAGACTGATCCGGCACGAGAAGATTGCGCCCAAGACCCCGATCGTGGCGATGACCGCCAACGCTATGCAGGGCGACCGCGACGTCTGTCTGGAGGCCGGGATGGATGACTACGTGGCCAAGCCGATCGAGCCCGAAGAGCTGTTGGCCACCCTGGCGCGCTACCTGCAGTCGCAAGGCGAGCAGGGGCCGACGCTGCATAGCGTGGGCGGCGAGTGGGAGTTCCCCATGATCCACGGCCTCGACCCCAAAGCGGGCCTGCGTCGGGTGGCTCACAACGCCGCGCTTTACCGCAAGCTGCTGCTGCAGTTCCGACGCGAGCAAGGGGGGGCCGCAGGCGAGATCCGCATCGCCCTTTCTCAGAGCAACGTCGACCAGGCCACCCGGCTGGCCCATAACCTGAAAGGCGTGGCTGCCAATTTGGGCGCCATCCAGATCGCTTTGCAGGCGACCGACCTGGAAAAGCGGCTTCGTGGTCAGGCGTTAGAGAACGTGGAAGGCCCGCTGGGGCTATTGGAGCGGACGATGGATCGCCTCTGCCAGGAGCTGGGGGTGCTAGAGGTAGAGCCGGCGCCGGTGCAAAAAGAGGCGCCTACAGTGGACTGGCAGGCGCTTTCCGGGGATATTCAGGCGATCCGGCCGCTGCTGGAGAGCGACCTGGAGCAGGCCATGGAGCTGGCCGAACGGCTGCTCGAACAGTACGCCGGGGTTCCCGAGCTGGGGGGGCCGCTGCGCAAGCTTCAGGACGCGCTACAGTCGTTCGACACCGACGCCGCCGGCGAGTCGCTCGACGAGATAGGAGAGAAGGTCGCAGCTCATGCTCGAGGATAAGCAAAAGGTTCTCATCGTCGACGACACGCCTCAGAACATCCATGTTCTGATGGAGACCCTCAAGGATAGCTACAAGATCGTGGCTGCGACCTCGGGCGCCAAGGCGCTGCAGCTCGCGGTGCGCGAGCCTCTACCGGACCTGATCCTGCTCGACGTCATGATGCCGGAAATGAGCGGCTACGAGGTCTGCGAACGGCTGAAGGCCGATCCGCTGACAGAGAAGATTCCGGTCATCTTCGTGACTGCGCTGCATGAAGCCGGCGACGAGGAAAAGGGGCTCGAGCTGGGGGCGCTGGATTTTATCACCAAGCCGTTCCATCCCGCGCTGGTCAAAGCGCGAGTGCGAAACCAGCTGGAACTCAAACGGCACCGCGACCATCTCGAGGTCGAGGTTCAGCGTCGAACGCAAGAGCTGCTCGACGCCAATCAGGCCCGCCAAAAGCTAGAGAACGAACTTGGGGTAGCGCGGGCGCTGCAGCGCAGCATGCTGCCCAAAGAGCGCTATCTGGCGGGTCGCCGGACGGAACTGGCCGCGTACCTTAGCCCGGCGCGCGCTGTCGGCGGCGACCTGTACGACTACGCGATGCTAGACCAGAACAAACTGTTGCTGGTGCTGGGCGACGTGTCCGACAAAGGCGTCGCGGCCGCCCTGTTCATGGTCCGTGCCCTCACCGTGCTGCGCTCGTTCGCCCCCTCGGTGGACACCCCGGCCGAGCTGCTGACCCTGGTCAACCTGGCGCTCTGTCGGGACAACGACACCTTTATGTTCGTCACCCTGGCCTGCTGCATCGTGGACCTCGAGACGGGCGCCTACAGCTACGCCAGCGGTGGGCACGAGCCGCCGCTGCTGCTAGAGGGTTCCCAGGCGCGTTTCCTGGAACTCGAGACGGGGCCCGCTCTGGGCCTGATGGAAGAAGCGTTCTTTCCGGCCCACGAAGGGCAGCTTCCGGTCGCCTCGACCCTGCTGCTCTACACCGACGGGGTGACTGAGGCCGAAGACGCCGAGCAGGCCTGCTACGGGGCGGAACGGCTGCTGGCCCAGGTGGCGACCCTGCGGGACCGAGGGGCGGCCGAACTGGTGGAAGGAATTTCGCAATCCGTCAGGGATTTCGTGGGGCCGCACGAGCAGTCCGACGACCTGACGATGATGGCTTTGACAATCTCTGGAGGAACGGTATGACCGAGCAACTGACCCTGAAGAACAGCCTCCCCGAGGTAGAAACCACCCAGCAGCGACTTGAAGAACTGCTGCGGGGCGAAGGCTTCACCGACGACCTGGTGCACGACCTGTCGCTGGTTGCCGAAGAGGTGCTGGTCAACATCGTCAAGCACGGCTATGCCGACGCCCCCGAGTCGCAGCGAGAGATCTCCATAACGCTGAGCGTCAACGGGGAGCGCCGGGTCGAGATCGTCTTTCGCGATGACGCTGCCGCTTTCAACCCGCTCACCGTCGCCGAGCGCGACCCCGACGACGATCGCCTGGGCGGCTGGGGGATCCCGATGCTAAAAACCTTGACCGACCATGTCGAGTACGCCCATCAGGACGGTCACAACGTGCTGCGGGTCGAGCGTTCCGAAAGGGATTCTTGACGGAGCGGCGGAATGCGCCGAACGGAACGACCTGGTCTAAGACCGTACCACATGGAGGCGAGATGTCTTTAGCGATCGAGATTTACAAGTCTGACGGCGGCAAGTGCCGCATCGAACTGCAGGGGCGGTTGGACACTAATACCGCGTCCGAGTTCGACGAAAAGGTCGGTGCGCTCGACCCTCAGGAGTTCCCGATTCAGGTCGTGGACCTGGCTGGGCTCGAGTACGTCAGCAGCGCCGGGGTGCGTTCGCTGTTCAAGGCTCGCAAGGCGGCCAGCGATGCCGGTAGCCAACTGCTGCTGGTCAAGCCGCAGCCGCAGGTCAAGAAAGTTTTCGATATCATCAAAGCGCTGCCCACCACGGCCGTGTTCGAGAGCGTGGAAGAGATGGACAGCTATCTCGACGCTATGCAGCGTAAGTCGAGCTAAGTTTTCTCCCTCATTAGAACAGAAAAGACCGCTCGAACTTTCGAGCGGTCTTTTTTATTCTCCCAGGCCTAGGCAGGCTGTTCCCCTCCCACCGGCCTTCTCCAACCGTAAGGCAGGCTGAAGAAGCCTGGGAGGCCGAGGGGGAGCCTTGTCCGTAAAGGCTACTGGGGGGTGACGCAGAGCAGCGGCGGGAACTTGTAGAAGATCGCCTTGCCGTTCTCTTCGGTGCGGCTCTCTTCCCAGTCTTTGCGGTAGTAGAACTCGCCCTCGTCATGCAGTTTGCGGACGTGACCGGCGATGATCGCGCGCTCTGTCTCGGACAGCGCCTTGAACAGGTTGCAGACCACGCCAAACTCGATGAAAGCCTCGTCGTCCTTATAGGTACAGAAGCGCGGAGGTAGGATGCCCATGCGCATTCTCCCCAGCAGCTGTCGTATCGTTTCTTTTGCCCCGTGTAAGTTTTCCATGCCCTGTACGAATACCGACAAAGGCACAATTTCCCTCTTCTGTAAAGACCCTATCCCGAGCGACAGGCCTCTATCAGGGCGTGGCGGAGCGCCGCGTCACGTGAATCCGCTGGCCTCTCAGGTCGCCTAGCTCTATCCAGAAGTCGTCGGGGTTGAAGCCCTCTACCATCAGGAGGTAGCTTCCGCTGGGCAGTCGCTCGAGATCGGTACCTCGAGGGTCCACGGCCGGGTCCGGGCTCAGAAAAACCTTGTTGATGGTGATGTCCAGATTCTCGCCTTCGAACATGCCTACCGTGCCCTGATTCTCGGCCTCGGCCAGTTCCGGCAGGTCGACCACTCGCCAGGGCGTGTCCAGGGTCCACTCCAACCACAGTTGGGAGCCGGCGATAGGAGAGCGCAGGCGGCAGCGCAGCGCTCCCGAGCCCTGAGGGGTGTAGTCGCCGAACATCAGCTCGCCTTTGATTCGCAGAGGCGCTTGTTCGCTCTTGGGACGGATGCGGTAAGCTTGCTCGACCTTTTGACCGGCCGGGCCCACAGCTTCCAAGGTCAGCTCGGTCTCGCCCGGCCACGGTGAAAGGCAGCGCAGGCGGAACTCGGACGCTGCGCCACGGGCCAGGAGCTGACGCTTACCGGGCTCGAGGTCGACCTCGAAGGGGCTGCTCGGGGCGGGGGCGCCTCGGCGGGGGTACAGTTGAAGCTCGACGCCTTTGGGAGCGCTGGGGCGCTCGACATGCACTCCAGAGACAGCGCCGTGCCCTTCAAACAACAGTTCGGCCTGCTCCTCGGCCTTGGGAGGGATCAGGGTCGAGGACAGGCTGTCGAAAATGAGGCTGTCCGGGCTGCTGCGATGAAAGGTGAGAGCGCCTAGCTTGATAGTGCGGGTCCCGGCTAGCGCTTTGGCGACCTCGGGGCCTTTGGTGATGACCTCACAGCGGGGCGAGCCTTCGGGCCAGAGAACGTGGAAGCTGGACGAGGACATCAGATAGAACTCCTTGGACAGGACCAGGTTGGCGGGGTCGGTGGACTGGCCGGCGAAGACCTCCAGCTTGACAGGGCCTTCTTTGCCCTTGCCGGGCTCTACCGTCAGGCGAGGCGGTTGGCCCGCCTGGGTGGCCTCCAGGGCCACCTCCCGACCGTCGAGCCGGACTTTGCCCAGAGCGATGGGGAAAGGGCTACGCAGTTCCCAGCGGTAGCGCCGTCCTGAGCTGAGCAGGTAGGGGGCGTCGGGAAGGGTCAGCCCACCCGGCGGCACGGAGCGTAGGGCCGTGAACGAGGCTAGTTCGAGCGGGTCGAAGCCCCACTGCCCCAGCACTTTGACCCGGGCCGAGGTAGCGGTGTCGGACCACAGCAGGTGAAGGTCGGCGACTTCCAGGGCTCCGCTGGCGCTGACGCTGGCTTTGAGCGGAGAGGCGTCGCCGTGGACGGAGTCCCAGACCCGGACGGTAGGGGAGAGGGGGCGCTGCACCAGGGCGGCGTGCGTCTTTCCGCGCAGGGTCGGGCCGGTGATTCGGACTTCCGGGAACGGGTTGGAGGTGGAAGCGGAGGGGACCAGGCTGTCGGGCGCGTCGCTGCTCCAGGTCAGGCGAGGCTTCTCGAGCTTCTCCGTGGGCATTGGGGTGAGCACCAGGATAGAGCGCACGTTGAGCCGGGCCGACCCGTCGGCGGCTTTTTCATCTTCTCCGTGGCGCAGACGTTCCGCGCTCATCACGGTGTAGCGGTCGTCGCCGGCTTCTTTCAGGCGCGACGAGCTCCAGTGGTAGCTTTCCGAGTAGTCGGTGGCCCGGTAAAGGAAGCCGCCGATGGCGGCGGCCGCGCCGATCAGCCCCAGGTCTTGCTCGCCGATCATCTGCGAGAGCATCTTGCCGGCGGCTTCGGCTTTGAAGGTGCTGCTCTGCTTGCCCATCGAGGTTTCCAGTTCGCCCAGCAGTTTGGCTACCACTTCGGGGTCGCCCAGGCGCATCTTGCTGTCCACGGTGAAGCCCAGTTCACCAAACCCGGCTTCCAGGCGGTCTTCTAGAGTGTTGGCCTCGGGCCCCTCGCGGTGCAGCGATTTCAGGAAGACCTGCAGGCTCTCGTAGTCGTTGACTACGTCCGAGTAGCGGCCGAAATGGTCCACGAAGTTCGAGGCTTTGGTCTGGCGGGTGCGCCGAATCTCGTCCCACGATTCCAGGGTGCGGGTGCGCACGAAGAAGAAGATGGGGAACTTCTGGCGCTCGTGTTCGACCTTGATGGCGATCTCGTGTTCGCCGTGCTGCAGGTCGATGCGGCCCCGGTCGGTTTTGCCCCTGGCGGTGCTGTCGTAGACCAGCGAGCCTTCGGGAGTGGTCAGGAACCAGCCGATCGACCAGTCGCGCAGGCGCTGCTTCTCGTCGCTGTTGAGAGTGGTGAACTCAGGGGCGTTCAGGTCGACGTCTAAGTGCACGACGTCGCCGACTTTCAGTTCGGGCACGCGATGGACGGGCAAGTTTTGCCCTTCTCGCTCGACCCACATGCGCAGGGGCAGCGCTTTGTAGGGGAACGCCTTCTCGGCCAGACCCGAGGCGGTCGAGAGGGCCTCTTGAGCGCGGGCCGGTGGGGCGCTCAGGCTCATGAGGGAGAGAAGGCTCAGCAGAAAGGCGGAAGCCAGGCCGTATCGATAGGGGAACACGCCAACGCCTTCTCGACCCACCATGCTGCTCCTTGTCAAGTTTTCAAGCCGGGTAGAACAGAGAGGCACGCTCGACGTTTCGCAAGACCGCAACGAGCGGGCACTCGGCGAGCCCGCGCCGACTTTGGGACACGCGCGGGCCCTCGGTGAGCCCGCACTCGGGCACTCAACGAGC
Source organism: Vulcanimicrobiota bacterium (assembly GCA_023447635.1). Lineage (GTDB taxonomy): Bacteria > Vulcanimicrobiota > Xenobia > Xenobiales > JADMJV01 > JAEXNA01. Next base: position 51,440 of record JAEXNA010000169.1, read on the forward strand.
CCGCGCCGACATCGGACACGCGCGGGCCCTCGGCGAGCCCGCACTCGGGCACTCAACGAGCCCGCGCCGGGTTTCGGACACGCGCGGGCCCTCGGCGAGCCCGCACTCGGGCACTCAACAAGCCCGCGCCGACATCGAAACTCCGAGACAAAAGAAAAGAGCCGGACGTGGGGCGTCCGGCTCGCTTAGGGGTTGGGTATGTTCGGTTGTAGGCCTATTATAGCCACAGCCCGCCCCTTCAAAGTAGTGTGCTTCAAGCTCGAACTAGCCTATCCCGGGGTCATAGCCCAGATACTATCCGAACATTGATCGAACACCGACCTCGTCTGCCTTTCGCACCCAGCCCACGGGAGACTCCCGCTCACGTCTCGGCAGGAAGTGACGCGCTCGATGGGCGATTACCCCGAGTGGTCCGCTCTCTCTCATATGTCGCCCTCGCTCTCATCGCGACCCTGCTCACGACGGTGTCAGGCTGCCGCCCGCAAGCCGCTAGCGACAAGACAACGCTGACCTTCTGGACCGTCGGTCTGGCTCCCACCTACAATGCCTACTTCGAAGGGCTGATCGCCCAGTTCGAGCGCGAGCACCCCTCCGTCGACCTCGTCTGGCTGGATTTCTCTCAGGACGCCTCGCGGCAAAAGCTGATGGCGGGCATCGCCGCCGGCCAACCGCCCGACCTGGTCAACCTGGACACCGAGTTCGCTCTGACTATGGCGCAGAACGGAGCGCTGACCCGGCTCGACGACTACGTGACCCCCGAGCAGCGAGCTCGCTACTTCCCCAATCTGTGGGCGGCAGGCCAACTCGACGGCGCCACCTACGCCCTGCCCTGGTACGTCACCACCCGCGTGATCATGATGAACCGCAACGTCATGAAGGCCGCCGGTCTGGACCCGAACAAGCCGCCCAGGACCTGGGCCGAACTCGACGCCTTCGCCCGCCAGATCTCCGAGCGTACCGACTCGGTGGGCATGATGCCCGCCGTCCGCATCGTCAACGACTGGTCGATGGCAGGCGATAAGATAATCGACCGCGACACCCTGACCGCCGCCTTCGTCAACCCCGGCGCCATCGCCGCCGTCGACCGCTACCGCAACCTCTACGCCGAAGGCGTGATGCCCCCCGAGACCCTGACCGAGGGCTACAAGGGCGCACTCGACCGCTTCAAAGCCGGCTCCCTCGGCTTCCTCGACGCCGGCCCGCAGTTCTTGCTCCGCATCAAAGCCGACGCCCCCTCGGTCTACAAGGCGACCGGGCTGGCGCCTCTTCCGGAGACGGCCACTCACACCATCCCGGCCGCCACCATGAATTTCGCCGTCCCCGTCTCTGGCAAGAACCGCGAACTGGCCGTCGAACTCGGCCTGTTCCTGACTTCGCCCCAAGCCCAGCTAGAGTTCGCCAAACTGGTTCCGCTGCTCCCCTCGACCATCGCCAGCACCAAGGACCCCTACTTTCAGCAGGGTGGAGAAGACCCGCTGCAGGCCGAAGCCGTGCGCATCTCCCTGGGCCAGCTGGGCCAGTGCCGCGACTTCTCCCTGACCCTGCCGCGCCAGAAAGACCTGATGCGCTCGCTGAACTCGGCGGTCGAGCAGGCGATTCGCGGCGACCTTCCTACCGAGCAGGCGTTGCAAAAGGCCGCCGAAGACTGGAACGCCACCCTGGCCCCGTTTCGAAAGGACTAGACCCCAATGAACGACCTCGAACAGCTCACCCAGCGCGTCTGGGAGTTTCGCGAAGCCCGCGACTGGGCTCAGTTCCATCACCCCAAAGAGCTGGCCTCGGCGCTTTCCATCGAGGTCTCCGAGATCATGGAGCTGTTCCGTTTCCGCAGCCCCGAGCAAGTGAACGAGATGCTGCAGGACGAGGAGTACCGCCAGCAGGTCGGCGCCGAACTCGCCGACTCGCTGTTCTTGCTGCTGCTGCTCTCGAAGGAGACCGGGGTCGACCTGCGCGCGGCCTTCGAGCGCAAGCTGGCCATCTTGGAAACCCGCTACCCCGTCGAGCAGTCGAAGGGGCGCAACGACAAGTGGACGGCCTATCAAAAGTAGGGCTCAAAGGAGACCAGCCATGCTCGCAACCCTCCCCAGTCGCCCCCGAACTCTCTTTCTGATCGACGGCGCAGGCGCGCTGCTCTCGCTGGTGCTGCTGCTCGTGCTTCTCCTCCCTTATCACGAAGCGCTGGGACTCTCCCAGGCCACCCTCCAACTGTTCGCCATCATCGCCGCCGCGCTCGCGGCCTTTTCCCTGACCTGCTCCCGCCTCGCAACCTCCAACCACCGCCCCTTCATGGCGATCCTGGCCACCGCCAACGCGAGCTACTGCCTGCTCACCCTGAGCGCCCTCTACCTTCATCGGCAGCGCGTCACCCCGCTCGGCCTTCTCTACTTCACCGGAGAGGTCGCCATCATCGCCGGCCTGGTGTTCCTGGAAATCGCCTCCGCCCGCCGTCCTCGAACCTGAGCTCTGAAGGAATCGCCGAGGTTGGAAATAATTCAACGCGGTGGCCGACAGCGCGACATCTCCCCCCTCTCCTCGGCCGGAACTGAGCCCCGCCGAGCTGAAGGCGATCCTGGACGCCGCGCCCCCCCGGCGTTGGAGCGCTTTGCCCTGGGCCTTCCTGGGTCCCGCCCTGCTGATCCTGACCGTCTTCACCTTCTACCCGATGGTCTGCGGGGTCAGCCTGGCCTTCACCGAATTCTCCCTGCTGCGCCACACTCAGGAAGGGCAGCTGGTGATGCCGCGCTTCATCTGGTTCGAAAACTTCGCCCGCCTCCTGGTCGACCCGTACTTCTGGAAAGCGCTGGTCAACTCGGTCAAGTACCTGCTGGTGGTCCCAGTGATCCAGGTGCTGTCCATCGCGGTGGCCGTGCTGGTGGACAAGCCGTTCCGCGGCCGCGAGTTTTTCCGCACCGCCTTCTACATCCCCGTGATTACCTCGGTGGTGGTGGTCGGTATCACCTGGAACTGGGTCTTCCGCTCGGACGGTCTGGCCAACTATCTGCTGGGTCTGCTGGGCTTCGATAAGATCGGCTTTCTAACCGATCCCACCTTCGCGCTGTACTCGATCATGTTCGTGACGCTCTGGCAGGGTCTGGGCTACTACATGATCCTGTACCTGGCGGGCATGCAGTCTATCCCGCCCGAGTTGGAAGAGGCGGCCAGGCTGGACGGCGCTTCGTCCTGGGACGTCTTCTGGCACGTCACCATCCCCATGCTCAAGCCGACCGTGGCGCTCTGCACCATCATCAGCTGCATCTCGGCGCTCAAGGTGTTTGGAGAGATCTTCGTGATGACGCCTCAGGGCGGTCCCAACCAGAGCACGCTGACCATGGTCTACTACATCTACCAGAAGGGGTTCGAGGATTTTGACATGGGCTACTCGGCCGCCATCGCTCTGGTGCTGGCCGGGGTGGTGGGAGTGATCTCCTGGATCAACGTGCGTTTCTTCAAAGACGGAGGACTCACTAGCTATGGGTAGAGGCCGAGGAGAGGTCATCCTGCGCTGGGCCCTGCTGCTGGGACTGACGGCGCTGTGTCTGGGGCCTTTCCTGTTCTTGCTCTCGACTTCATTGGAGGGGGGAGACGTCTTTGCTCTGCGCAAGCTCAGCGATCTCCTTCCCAACGAGCCCACCTTCGCGGCCTACCCCGAGGTGTTCGAAAAGCTTCCAGAGCTGAAAGACTTCTTCTGGAGCACGGCCTTGATCTGCGGTTTGGGAGTGACCATGGAGCTGGCGCTGGCCACCCTGGCAGCCTATCCGCTGGCCCGCATGGAGTTCCGGGGCAAAGGTCCGATTATGGGGGCGCTGCTGGCTACGATGATGCTGCCCGCCCAGGCCAACATCATCGTCAACTTCGTGACCATCCGCCAGATGGCGCTCTACGACACCTTGACGGCGGTGCTCTTGCCATCGGCCGTGACCGTGTTCGGCGTGTTTTTGATGCGCCAGGCGTTCCTGGTGGTACCGCGCGACCTGGAGGATGCGGCCCGAGTGGATGGGGCCAGCGAGTGGTTCATCTTCTGGAGGGTGATGGTCCCGCTGACTCGGCCGGCGCTGGGCACGCTGGCGCTGTTCTCGTTCGTGTCGCACTGGAACAGCTTTATGTGGCCGCTGGTAGTGCTCGAGACCAAGTCGAAGTACCCGCTTTCGGTGGGACTGTCGCATATGGCGCAGGCGTTCGACTCGAACTTCCGTCTGGTGGCGGCCGGGTCGGTGATGTCGATGCTGCCGATCCTGATCATGTTCTTGCTGATGCAGAAGCAGTTCATCCGCGGCATCACCGCCGGCGCCGTGAAGTAGGCCGCGGCCCGAGAATCTCGACGCGCGGGCACTCGGTGAGCCCGCACTCGGGCACTCGGCGAGCCCGCGTCGGGTTTTGGAGGCGCGCGGGTACTCGGTGAGCCCGCACTCGGGCACTCAACGAGCCCGCGTCGGGGTTTTGAGGCGCGCGGGCACTCGGTGAGCCACTCGGCGAGCCCGCGTCGGGGTTCGAAGACGCTGGCGAATCTCGACGGGTTAGAGGTCCTTCCTGCCGGAGGGGGAACCGGCCCCTGATCATGAGGACCGATTTCCATCTGCTGGGAGGGCCGCGCTACAACAGCCGCGTTCTCCGCTGGGCCCTGGTGCCGCTGCTGCTTCTTCTCTGCCTGGGGCTGGCCGGAGCCAGCGAGGACTTCGAAGGTTCGCCCGAGCCGGCTCCGACCGATGCGGTCAAGGCCAGCGGTCAGAAGTACTCCTCCACCGGCTCCGCCGTGCTGGAACAGTCGCCCGAGTCGGCCCGATTCGCAGCCCTGCTCGACGCCTATCGACGGTTGGTGGTGGGAGGCCTCCAGCAGGGGATCCTGGCCGGAGGCTGGGGCGAGATGGAGGGCGCCTACCGGCTTTTCCAGGTCGACCGCGACCATCCCAACCCTCAGATGATGGCCTGGTTGACCCGCTCGAAAGTGGTCAAAGAAGGCGATAAAGACGGCAAGCGCACCGTGACCATCGAGAGCCCCGAGTCGGGCGACCTGTCCGCGCTGTCGCCCGCCATGCGCGCCCTGGTCACCCAGGACGTCGACCAGGACGGCATCAGCGACGTGGTCAGCGTGGGCTACGACGGCTCGGTCTACGTCAGCAAGACGAACGGCGGCCGCCAGCAGGTGGTGGCAAAGTCGCCCTCTTACGCCTCTTTCGAGGTCGTCTCGGGACCCGGGTTAGAGAGGGTGCGCGCCGTGCTGCCCACGGCGGTCGGTTCCATTGAGCCCGCCGGCGCCGGACAGGCGCGCTGCGTTCTAGAGTTAGAGTCGCTGGAGATGGTCAACGGGCGCCTCCTGGGCAAAGGCACGGAGCAGCGCGAGGTGCTGGTGTCGCTGTCCGAGACCGATCAGGAGATCCGCTTCACTCTTGACGACCCGCCCGATTTTACCCGCCTCTATGAGAACGCGGTCGAACTACGGGGCAAGGCGGTCGCCACTCGCAACCTGTCCTCGCTAGAGATCCGCCACAACGGCGAACTGACCTGGGAGAGCCCTGCGGGGCTGGCTCTTTCGGCGCTGCAGTTCAACCTGGCCCGCCCGCTGAACGGCGGCTGGAATCTGTTCCGCCTGACCGCGCGCGACCAGCGCGGCTCGGTGCGCCGCCGCGACCTGTGGCTGCACGGACCGCCTTCGAAGCCGGCCATCGGGTTCGAGAACAAACGCGCCGTGGTGATGACGCTCGACGACGGACTACGCGAAAAGAAACTTCAGGGCTCGCTGCAGAAAGCGGGCTATCCCGTCAGCGGGCTCAGCCTGTTCGAGACGGGGCAGACCACGCCGCAGCAGGTGCTCGCGGCGATTCGCGACGCTCGGGGGGCCAGTGATCTGCTGCTCTACGTTGAGGCGTCCTCGCTGCCGGGCATGCTGATCGACGGCAAAGTGCTGAAGGTTGGAGGGGGAGCGCTTTCGGCCTCTGACCTGGCCAAGGCCATCGAGTCGGCGGGCTACGAGCGGGCGCTGGTAGTGGTCTACAGCGAACTCGACGCCTCCATCACGCAGAAGCCGACCGACGACGCGCTGTGGCAGGACACGACGCGCTTCCTAGAGCGTCTGGGCGACGGTGGGCGACTGGTCTTCGGGAACCTCGAAGTGGGTCAGGATTCGGCCCGCAGCAAGCGCACCCGCTCACGCGAGCGCCTGCTGGCGGCGCTGGATGCGCCCGGGGGCAGCGACCTGGCTCGCCTGGTCGACGTCGAGCAGCCGATCAACACGATTTTCCGCGGTTGGATGTTCGGCCCGCCCGTGCTGGGCGGCTCCTCGGAAGCCCCCGCCGCCACTCCCGCCCGCTAACCACGGAGCGCTCCTGGACGAGCGGTGGGATAGGGGAGAGGTGGGGATAGTTCTCCCTCTACCGTTTACCTCTTTAACAATTTGCTAACGTCCCCGTGACCTCCGTAGGGCTTAATCGTCCCATAGACTTTGCCCGAGGAGACCGCTATGTCCATCAACGCCAACCGTCCCAACCTTATGGTCGGAGTGCCCACCGGGTACCTCAGCCCTCGCCTCCCGTTCCCTCCGAACGTGGAAGCGACCGCTACCGTCGGCATCGAACTGGCGCCCGGCCTGGGCATCAGCCTCGACGGGAAAGCGCTGCTGGTCGGCGCCGCTGGCCACTCTGGCCGCACCGAGATCACGGGAAGACTCAAGGACGGCACCTTCCCGCAGCGCGACAGCGTGGTGCTGCGCAGCGGCGAGCAGACCACCGTCGACGGCCACTACAACTGGCAAGACTACAAACTCGAAGGCAGCCGCGACAACTTCCGCGCCACCGGCGAGCAGGTTCATCACGGCTTCAGCGTGACCCCGACCGACAACGGCTTCCGGGTCGAGAACCCCAAAGCGGCCCGCGCCTGGACCGTAGAGGCTAACGACGGCGGCTACGCCGTGCGCTCGGATTTCGAAGGGGGGGAGACCTTCCAGGTCTCCCGCCAGGGGAACACCACGCTGGTCGACTCGAACCTACCTGACCAGGACTTCACCATCACCCAGAAGGACGGCGGCGCCGCCATCATCGACGGTCATCTCAAGACTGACGACTTCTCCTGGACGCCGACCGCTCAGGGTTTCGAACTGCAGGGCCACCACGAGCAGCAGCGCTTCGGTATCGTTCTCTCCTGATTCCGCCTGTCTTTACCCGACCCAACAGCCCATCTCGATAGGACACCCGTCCGGTGTCCTATCGAGGCAGGGTTGCTCTCGATCGCCATGGTAGACTCGAGACAAGATGACTTCTAATCAGCACGATAAACTTCGCAGCAACACCCTCGCCACGCTAGAGAAAAAGCTCGAGGGCCAGCCGTTCCGCCTGCTCTCCCAAGGGGAGACGCTGCTGCCTCCCGGCTCCACCCGGACCCTCCAACCTGACCTTGCCGTGGTCGCCGAAGGGGCCACGCCGAACGCCGACGGGGCCTACACCGACGCCGTGATCGTGGTCGAAGTGATGACCCCCGAGAGCGAGGCTGACGACCGGGGCGAAAAGTTCCGCCTCTACCAGACCCTGCCGTCCCTCAAAGAATACCTGCTGCTCTGCCATCATGACGTGCAGGTCGACCACTACCATCACCCGCCAGACAACGACTGGGCCCTCAACGAAGTTTGCGGCCGCGAGTGGGAGTTCGTACTCAAAGGCGTGCGCGGCCTGGTCAAGGTCTCCGACCTTTACGACGGCGTCGAGATGGACGAGGCGTACCCCGCCAAAGTCGGACCGGTGGACATCAACCACCCGTTCCGCGCCGGCTAAGCTCTAGCCAGGCCTTCTAGCGCTGCTTCCCCGTCGCCGTCAGTCGGCCCGTCGTCTTTTTCGGCGCCGTCACCAGAGCGGCCCGTTCGGCGGCGTCCAGGTTCACGAACACCAACTCGGCGCCCAGCATAAACACGGCCGCCTCGATGTAGAGCCAGACCAGCATCCCGACGATACCCCAGACGGTAGCGTAGAACGGATTCGACCCGGCCAGTTTGACGATAAAGGTCAGGTAGACCCAGGACGAGATCTTCCAGGCCACGCAAGAGAAGATGGCGCCCGGCACCGCCATCGAAATCGGCACGCGACGCGACGGTAGCATGATGTAGAGCAGCAGGAAGATCATGGTCACCGCGATCGGCACCACCACCCAGGAATGGATGTTGGCCATGATGATGGTGTCAGCCAGGTTCCAGCGCTCCTCGATGATCTCGGGCATCTCGACTCGCTTCAGCGCCACGCTTAGCCAGGCCAGTCCCAGTGAGGTTGCTCCCACCCCCAGCACCACCGCCGTGCACAAGAGCACCAGCATCATGGCCAGCAGGTTGGCCACAGCCCAATTGCGTTCGAGCGGGATGTCCCATGCCTTGTGCAAGGCGAACTCCATGGCCCGAAAAAGCTGACGCCCCGACCACAGTAAGACCAGAAAGCCGGCCACACCGATCTGGATACTCTGAGCGAACAGTTCGCGCACATGCTGGTCCAGGAAGTGCACCATATCCGGCGGCAAGAACAGCGCCATCAACTTCATAGTGTCGTTGATCGCCTCGTCCGGCGTGTACATGTAGGACAGCAGCGCGACCGAGATCAGCACCAGCGGGAACAACGAGAAGAAGGCGAAGAAAGCGATGCCCGCCGAAACGAACTGGCCGTCGTCGGCGACAAACTCTTTGCCTACGGCAAAAGCGGTACGAAAAGGGTGCTTGAAAGTTTCGACCCAGGTCTTCGCCCTCATGAAAGGATTTGCCGATTTATTGAAAAAATCTCAAAGATGAGATCCGCCTCGGCTTTACCGCATCCTGCCCTTTTCCACCGGCCTACCAGGTCACCCATCGCTAAGAGTTATGCCCGATCGGTGGCCTTCCTCTTCGTGCTCCTTCTGATGGGGATGCCCGCAGCGGCCCAAAAGGGGCCTCGGCGCGACCTGCAAGCCTCGCTGGACGGCCTGGTCAAAGGGTTCGAAAGCGCTCACAGCGGCAGCGTCGGGGTCAGCACGCTGGTCTTCAAGTCGGGTAAAGTTCCCTACTCTTATAAAGGCACCAAACCGATGGCTCCGGCCTCGAACATGAAGCTGGTCACCACCGCCGTGGCTATGGACCGCCTGGGTCCCGACTTTCAGTTCGAGACCCGTCTCTACGGCCCCAGCACCCACGTCAACGGCGTGGCCACCGGCGACCTGGTCATCAAAGGCGGCGGCGACCCCAGTTTCTACGCGCCCTACGTCGGGTCGGCCATGGAGCCGCTGCAAGAGTTCGCCCGCGCCGTCAAGCAAGCCGGGATCAAGAAGGTCAACGGGAACCTGGTGGTCGACGACTCGGACTTCGACCGCAAGTTTATCTCGGACACCCACCTGGAGCGCTACCGTCTGGAGGCCTACGCGGCCCCGGTGGGAGGCCTCTCCCTGAACCGGAACGTGGTGACCCTGAACGTCACTCTCGACGGCATCTCGACCGACCCGCCCACGGGCTCGCTAGAGTTCGTCAACAAGGTCACGGCCGGCGGCTACGACCAGGTCTGGGTCGAACGCCCTCGCGGCACCGACAAGATCGTGGTCAACGGCGTGGTCCGTCCCGGCAGCAGCGTCTCGACCACCCTGACCATCCACGACCCGGTTCGCTTCACCGGCAGCGCCTTCTTCCGCGCCCTGGCCAAGGCCGGGATCGCCATGACGGGCAAGTGGGTGACCGTGGCCGAAGGCAAGCCGGCCAATCTCTCGGGCAAAGTGATGCTGGCCCGCCACCGTTCGCCCAAGCTGCGCGAACTGATCCGCGAGACCAACGTGGAAAGCGACAACGTTCTGGCCGAACACATCTTCCGCCGACTCGGCGCCACCGTGGTGGGTTACGGTAGCGCTCGTAACTCCGAGGCGGTGGTGCGCGACTTCTTCGCCAAACACGGCATCGACGACAAGGGTCTGAAGATGTTCGACGGCTGCGGACTTTCCGAGTCTGACCGCATCTCGCCCTTCCAACTGGTCCGCCTGCTGCACGCCATGTGGGGCCACCGCAACGGCCAGATGTACATCGATTCGCTGCCGGCGCCCGGCGAAGGCACCCTGCAGGGTCGCCTGGGCGGAGCGCTGATGCGCGCCAAGACCGGAACTCTGAACAACCATACCGGCCTGACCGGCTACGTGGTCACCGCTTACGGACAGACCGTCGGCTTCTCGATCCTGGTCAACAACGTTCAGGAGGTGTGGCCCGCCGTCGAACTTCAGGACCGCATCGTCAGCCTGCTCAGCGGTTGGAGCCAGCCGCTGTAGGCGGGGGGATGTAGCCCTCCAACCTTCTCCGAAAAAAAGACCCCCGAACAGCTCGGGGGGTCTTTTTTGTGGGAGGGGACTCCCAGGGGAGGCTCCGGAGGGGTTGGAGGCCGCCGAGGCTGCGAGCTATAGCCCGAGACGGTCGCGCACGTCGTTGAACTGGCGGTCCAGATCGTTGGTGCGAGGAACCCGAGTATCGTTAGGGTCCCAGACCAGCCACAGATAGGTCGAGAACGGCGCCTGCATACGGGCGAAGTAGCGCAAGCAGTAGGTCGGAACGGCCCGTCCGCCAGCGTAGGCCCAGCCCGCCACGGGCTGCTGCTGGCCCCGCTTCAGCGAGTAGCGGAAGCGTCCGGGGAAGATCGGAACCAGGCGGGCCTGCAGCGCTTTGCCGCGGATCAGACAGCCCATGTCGCCGCGCATCAGGATGTCCAGATGCGGCGAGAGGACCAGATTGGTGTCGAAGTCGACCTCACCTTCGCCGTCCAGCGTATCGCGGATGGCGATATGTTTGGACTCGGGCAGGAACAAGACTTCGCGCCACAGCGTCCAGGGACGATCGGGGGCAACCCAGACGGGACGGTGGGCGGCCAGATAGCGCGCGTTACCGCCCAGGCGGGCTTCGAACATGTTGCTCTCGCTGCGCGAGCCGACGCGGTCCAGGCACAGCGGTTCGCGCTCGCGACCGATGCGTGGGGCGCTATGAGAGGTGATGCGGGCGAAGGTGGGCTGAACCAGATGGGTCAGGTCCGGGCCGCCCGGTTCGACAAAGACCGATTCCCCGTTCAGGCACAGCGACAGGTGCAGGGTGTCGTCGTGCAGCGGGATCGAAGCGGGAGCGGGCGGTGCTACCTCTAGCAGCGAGGCCATCGGGGTGCCGCGCAAGAGGCACCAGTTGGCCTGGCGCTCCCAGTGGTCGCGAGCCACCACCACGCCGGCTTCGGGGAAAGCGCGGCTCTTGGGCCCACCAGACAGGCCGATGTCCAGCCCCTGATAGAAGTTTTCGGCCTGCGGACCCAGCCACCACCACAGTTCGGGCGGCATCTCGACCCCGGGACGGAAATCGTCCCGCTGGCAGGCGATGGCGCCCAGCGCCATGAGGCGATGCGAGTGCTCCGTGGCTCCCACGAACTGGCCCAGGAACGAGTGCACGGTGGTGGCGCCGATGTCGCACGCCTTACGGTCGGGCGGAGTGATCAGAGTCAGCGTTTCGCAAGCGTTTTCGATCGCCTCGCGCAGCCCTTTGGGCGACGGGATGGCGTTGAGCCGGTGCAGGATCTCGGGCAGCAGGATCCATTCCAGCAGCTCGCGATGGGCCGCAGCCGAACCGGACAGATGGAAGCCGTCCCGCCCCATGCACTCCCAGGCTCTTTTGGGCAGCTCTTGGGAAGCCAGCTCGTACCAGCGCTGGGCCGGCTTGAGTTCGGGGAAGGTCAAGCTCAGCAGGCACAGCGCCGACGAAGCGGCCAGCAACTGATTCGGGCTCTGGTCGCGCTCTTCGTCGGCCAGGATGTCGGCCAGCACCGCGCCGTGCAGCACGATGGTCTTGAGCAGGCGCACGGTGACTTCGTCCTGCAACTGCTCCGAGCTCAGGAACAGATTCAGCGCCAGCATCCAGTTGACCAGACGCTGCGAGATGTTGACGGTGTCGATCCAGTTGATACCGAACTGGGCGGGGTTGCGTTCGGTGAAGTCGACCGCCTGCACCACGAACTCACTGACCAGGGTCTCCAGGCCGGTGATCCAGTAGGCGCGCCCCATCGTCACGAAATGGTCGTGCGTGTTGAACAGCCAGGTGGCCTCGACCGGGCCCATCTCCTTGGCGGACTCCTCGTTGGGACGACGGAGCACGCCGCGGAGATCGGTGTCGGCGCCGTAGATCCACGAGCTATCGACAAAGTCGGTGAACCAGTCGATGGCCGACGGAAACTGCTTGTGCAGCCCCATCACGGTAAAGCTACGGCTCTGAGCCTCTTCGGCCGAGCGCAGCAAACGACGCAGGGGAAGCTCGTCGCCTTTGACCTGCTCGAGCAGCATGTCCCGGTTGGAGGGGTGCAGGAAGAAGCGGGGCCGCAAGCGGTCCCGCACGTGGTCCACCAGGTGCGCCTGAGCCTGGCTCATACGCCCCTGGCGGGCCGAGCGTTTGGCCTCTTCCAGATCAAGACTGACGGAGCGGAAATGCGACAGCAACTCCTCGTCAGAGATGTCCAGCGGTTCGCGCTCGGCGCGGGACGTGGCCACGCGCATTTCGATGCTGATCTCCTTCTGTAGAAGACTGCGCACCTTTTTCCCCAAACGGTTCAGCATAGCGGGCGCTTAGGCGGTGGCCAGGGGGGCCTTCAGGAAAGACTTGACGGCTTCGCTGATCTCGTCGACCTGCTCGTCGCTCAGTTCCGGGAACATAGGCAAGGAGAGCACCTCTTCCTGGGCCTTCCGGGTGACCGGGAACTCGTTGTCGTCGTAGCCCAGTTCCTGGAACGCTTTCTGCTGATGCAGCGAGACGGGGTAGTAGATCATCGTACCTACACCTTTACCCTCGAGATAGCTCTTGAACTCATCTCGTTTGGGAACCCGGGTGGTGTACTGATGGAAAACGTGTTTGCAGGCGGTGTCTTCGGCCGGCAGCCCGATGACGGAAGCCAGGTTGGCCTGGTAGCGAGCGGCCACCCGGCGGCGCTGGTCGTTCCAGCCTTCGAGGTAGCGCAGCTTCACGCGCAGCGCGGCGGCCTGCAGTTCGTCCAGGCGGCTGTTGGTGCCCAGGCAGTCGTGGTAGTACTTCACTTTCGAGCCGTGCCCGCGCAACATGCGGATCTTCTCCAGCCCTTCCGCCGTGTTGGCTAGCACCATGCCGCCGTCGCCCACGCCGCCCAGGTTTTTGCTGGGGAAGAAGCTGAAGCAGCCGAAGTCGCCGATGGTGCCGACCTTCTTGCCGTGGTATTCGGCGCCGGTCGCCTGGGCGCAGTCTTCGATCACGGCCAGGTTATGCTCTTTGGCGATAGCCATGATTTCGTTCATCGGCGCGGGATGGCCGAACAGATGCACGACCACGATGGCCTTGGTGGCCGGGGTGATGCGCTTCTTCAGGTCTTCGGGATCCATAGCGAAGTGCACGGGATCGATGTCGCAGAAGGTCGGTTTAGCTCCGGCCAGCGCGATGGCGCCGGCGGTAGCGATGAAGGTGAAGGCGGGGCAGATCACCTCGTCTTCAGGGCCCAGGTCCAGAGCACGAACGGCCAGATGTAGCGCGTCAGTTCCGTTGCCGACCCCCACGGCAGCCTCCTGACCGTGCCACTCGGCGAACTCTCGCTCGAAGGCGGTAACTTCGGGACCCAGGATGTAGTGGGTTCCGCGAAGGGCTCGAAGGACGGCTTCCTCTAGTTCGGCGCCGATGGTCTCGTACTGGGTATTCAGTTGCAGAATGGGGATCATGGGGGGTCGCGCCTAGACTCGCTCAGGCGCCCTTTCTTTCGTTTTCGGGAAGGATGGCGGGCTGTCGGAGCTGAGCGTGATAAAGCTTGGCGTACAGCCCATTTTGGGAGAGAAGTTTGTCGTGAGTGCCCTCTTCGACGATGCGGCCGGCCTCGATGACGATGATCCGGTTGGCGTGGCGAATGGTGTTCAGGCGGTGGGCGATGACCAGCGAGGTGCGGCCGCGCATGATCCGCTCGATCGCCTCGGTGATCAGGTTCTCGGACTCCGAGTCGATGCCCGAGGTGAACTCGTCGAGGATCAGGATCTTGGGGTCGCGCAGCAGGGCGCGGGCAATGGCGATACGCTGACGCTGGCCGCCGGAGAGGCGCAGACCGCGTTCGCCGACCTGGGTTTCGTAGCCGTCGGGAAGGCGGCAGATGAACTCGTCGGCGTTGGCGACCCTGGCCGCCTCGACGATCTGCTCGCGGCTGAAGTCGGCCCGCCCGCAGGCGATGTTTTCGGCGATGGAGGCGCCGAACAGTACCGACTCTTGAATCACCGAACCGACCTGGGTGCGCAGCGAGCCCAGGGTCACTTCGCGCAGGTCGTGGCCGTCGATCAAGATGGCGCCGGCGCTGGGCTCATAGAAGCGGGGGAGCAGATTGACGAAGGAGGTCTTGCCGGCCCCGTTGGGTCCCACGATGGCGACCACTTCGCCGGGCGACACCTCGAGGTCGATACCGCGAAGAACAGGCTTGCCTTCTTCGTACTGGAAGTGCACGTCCCGGAACTCGACCTTGCCTTTGACGGGGGGCAGCACCACGGCTTCGGGGCTCTCCTTGACGGCGGGCACCCTGTCGAGCACTTCGAAGACCCGGTTACCGGCAGCGGCCGAGCCTTGCATGCTGGAATAGAAGCCGGATAGGGCCGAGATAGGCTGGGTGGTCATGACCATCAGGGTCCAGTATTCGGTCATCTCCCCAAAGGAGACGACGCCCTGCAGCACCCGGGTGGCGCCGTAGTAGATGATAGTCACGATGCCCAGGGCGGCGATCACCTCGACCACGGGGGTCTGGGTGGCCTGCACCTGGACCAGTTTCATCTGGGTGCGGAAGTTTTCTTCGTTGGTTTTCGAGAACCGCTCGATTTCGAAGCTCTCGCGGTGGTAGCCCTTGATCACCTTCTGGCTCGAGATGTTCTCGTAGGTGATGGCCGACATGTCGGCGATGCGAGCTTGCAGGTTGGTGCTGATGACGCCCATCTTGCCGCCGAAGCGACCGACGGCAATGCCGATAAGCGGGCTCAGCAGCAGCACCAGTGCGGTCATCTTGGCGTCTTGCCAGAACATCCAGCCGAAGGCCACGGCCACGATCAAGAAGTTCTTCAGGAAGTCCGATAAGATGTTATAGACCGAGGTGGCGGCCAGCACGTCGCCGGTGGCGCGGCTCTGCACTTCGCCCATCCGCATGTTGTCGAAGAACGACAGGTCCAGGCGCTGCAGATGACGGAACACGCTCTCTCGCATGTCGCGTACGGCCGACTGGCCGCTAAGATCGACAAAGTACTTCTGGCAGAAGCCGCCGATGCCCATGCAGACCAGCAGCAGCAGAAAGCCGCCGATGATCTTGTTGAGCTGCATGAACGGGTCGTAGCCGCTGCCGTAGACGAACGACTCCTTGGTCATCAGGGCGAACAGCCAGTTGACGAACTTGGCCTGAGACAGGCGCGCCAAGGCCACGAACACGGTGAACCCGAGTGCGGCGACCACAACCTTCCAGTAAGGACGGATGTAACCGAGGATGCGGGCCTGGACCCTGAGAAGTTCTTTGACGGGCATGTCGCTTAGCTTTTCGACCTTAGCAGGTCTGCACTTTAGCCTTATTTTCGCCCCACGAACCCGGGACCGCCCTCAGGCCCCGGGAAGGGTCTGTGGACGGTCCCTGTCGGAGGGGCCAGATATAAGGTCGCGTCGCGTGGCTACGCGATGACGAAAAGCGGCTGCCCTTCTTCCACGGCCTCGGCATTTTCTACCAAGATCCGCAGAATTTTGCAAGAACGCTCGGCGGTGATCTCGTTCATGAGCTTCATCGCTTCGACGATGCAAAGGGTCTGTCCGGGGGCCACCGAGGTGCCTTCTTCTACGAAAGAGGGCGAATCGGGGCGGGGGGCTCGATAGAACACCCCGGCGAGAGGCGACTAGATGGTCTCTCCCAGTTCGGCGGGTTTCGCGGCGGTCGCCGCGGCCGGAGCCGACGCCGCGGCGGGGGCGG
>JAEXNA010000060.1 GCA_023447635.1 Vulcanimicrobiota bacterium
GCCGGCGGCCGCTAAGCCCAGAAAGCCGACTCCGGGTCGGCTTGCAAAAGCCGAGCCAGAGTGGGCGACTAAGACGACTCCAGGTGGGCTTTTGCGAAAAGCCGAGCCCGGGTGGGCGATTAAGCCGACTCCAGGCCGGCTTTTGCGAAAAGCCGAGCCCGGGTGGGCGATTAAGCCGACTCCAGGTGGGCTTTTGCGAAGAGTGAAGCGCCCGCTATCCGCGACCGATCGGGCCTTTGAACGTCCTGGTCTCTACAAACGGGTTGCGGATCTCGCCGCGCTCGATTTTGGCCCAGATCGCGCGGGTGCAGGCGCGGTACGCCTCGACCTTGGCCTCGCCGCGGCGGCGCTGGAACTCGGCCCAGTCGATAGCCCGCTGCACCCGTTCATGCGGTTCGATATCGTCCTGCATCGCAAAGGTAAAGATGGCCCGGGCGCGTCGGGCCCAATCGTCCGAATCGAAGCCGTGGCGAAGCAGTTCCTGCCCGGTTGGCTCGATCGCCCCGGTAATCAGGTTCATCTCGTGTTCGGTGATCTCTCTCATGCTGGGCCTACAGGTTCAACCCGCGGCGGGCTCGAGGTTCCGCTGCTGCTCCTCGGCCTGGTCGTAGCGCTGCCGGGAATCGCTGATCTTCGCGCTGTACCGTTCGGCCCAGCGCACCAGTTGCAGAATCGGCTCGAGCAAGGTGACCCCCATCTCGGACAGTTGATACTCGACCGCCGGCGGCTTCGTGGGGTAGACCGTCCGCGTGATCATACCGTCCCGCTCCAGGTCGCGCAGGGTCTGCGTCAGCATCCGCTTCGAGATATCCGGCACCGCGCGCCGCACCTGCCCGTAGCGCAGCGGCCCACCGGCCAGCGAAATCAGCAGCAGCGTACTCCACTTGTCGCCCAGGCGGTCCAGAATCCCACGAACCGGACACAAGCCCGAGCCAGGCTCCATCAGCTGCCACCCTTCGAACAGTTCGCGAACCTCGGCCCGGGTCGATAGCATGGTCGTCGTGCTCATAGGTGGTTACCTCCGTGTGCCCAGGGGTGGGCAAAGTGCCTTCTTGTTCTCTCTTCTACAGGTCTCTATTGTAGACCTGCAACCACATAGAGACCAATACATCTCACAAGGAGAACCCCAATGTCCGCAATTCTCGTCACTGCCGCCAACGGCCAACTCGGCCAACAAGTCATCCGCCAACTGCTCGCTCGCGTCCCCGCCGACCGCATCGTGGCCGGCGTGCGCCGACCCGAAACCGCCGCCGAACTCGAAGTGCTGGGCGTGGAAGTGCGACTGGCCGACTATGAAAAGCCAGAAACCTTGCGCGACGCGCTGCAAGGGGTCAGCCGCGTCCTCTTGATCTCATCGAGCGAAGTCGGCAAACGCGCCGCTCAGCACTTGCGCGTGATCGAAGCCGCCGCCCAGGCCAAGGTCGAACTTCTGGTCTACACCAGCCTGCTGGGGGCCGATACCACCCCTCTGGCGCTGGGCGTCGAACACCTGGCCACCGAGCAAGCCCTGAAAGCCAGCACCGTGCCCTACACCGTGCTGCGCAACGGTTGGTACACCGAAAACCTGACCGCCGGTATCCCCACCATCCTGCAGCACGGCGCGCTGATCGGTAGCTCGGGCGAGGGCAAAATCTCGGCCGCTACCCGCGCCGACTACGCCGAAGCCGCCGCTGTCGTGCTGACGCGCCCTTCCGTCGCTTCCGGCGTGGTCTATGAACTGGCCGGAGACAGCGCCTTCAGCAAGGCCGTCTTCGCTGCCGAAATCGCCAGCCTGTCGGGCCGCGCCGTAGCCTACAAAGACCTACCGCAGGCCGACTACCAGGCCGCTCTCGAAGGCGCCGGACTGCCCGGCCCGTTCGCCAGCATCCTGGCCGATAGCGACGTCGGTACCGCCAAAGGCGCGCTCTACCACGACGGCAAAGAGCTGAGCCGACTGATCGGCCGCCCCACCACGGACTGGCGTCAGACCGTGGCCGAAGCGGTCAGCCAGATCGAGAGCGGGTCAGCAGCCTAACTTCCAGCCGGGGTCGCGACCTGGCCGATCCTCGCCAGCCACTGGCGAAGGTCGGCGGTGTCGCCGCCCCTCCAACCGATCACGCCGTCCGGACGCAGGAGGACGGCTCCGATCCCGACCTCCCGGCTCCAACCGCCGTCCCCGTCCAGAAAGTAGCCCATCGCCTCCCCGGGCTCCTGAGAGAGAACCCGCCAGGCTCGGCCTCGTCGCCCCATCGCCGTCTCGAACTCCTGAGCAAAAGCGTGGTGGTCGACTTCGTGGGTAAAAAGATGGAAACGACCGTCCCGAAGCACCTCGGCCAGACGCACCGGCCCCACCTCGCCAGGGCGCTGCAGGGACAGGGTGCCGCGCAGGCTGTCGCCGGGACGCGGCAAACCCGCCGCCGGAGTCTCCCCTCCCACCAGAGGCCCGGCCTCGTAGCGCACCCGAAGCTGGGTGTCGAACATCGGCGGCTCCTGGAGCGCCCGCGAATCCTCGCCCCTCATCGCTGCCGCCATGCGGGCGCCGGTGATCTGAACCACCATCGCCCCTACCGGCTGTCGCTCGTCGTTGTAGGTCTCTAGCAGCGACTCGTCCATCTCGCCCCGGCACACGGCGGCCAGCTTCCAGCCCAGATTGTGAGCGTCCTGAAGGCCCGTGTTCATCCCCAGCCCACCGATCGGCGGATGGATATGGGCCGCGTCCCCGGCGAGGAAAACCCGACCCTGGCGGTAGGCCCCGGCGATGCGGTGACTGATGTTGTAGCGCGAACTCCAGCGCAGGTCCGACACCGTCACGCCTTCCGGAATCGCCGGACCGATCACTCCCATCAGATACTCTAACGAGGGGCTTTCGGGACAGTCGGCGTCCGGGTCGACCGAGGTCGAAACGCGGTAGCGACCGGGCGCGGTAGGGTTCGAGATAAAGGTAACGTTGTTGACCATCTGCTCGCCGTCAAAGAGCAGAACCTGCCAGCTTTCCTGGTGAGGGCGGTCCCAGTCGATGTGCACGTCGCCCAACAGGAAGGTGCGCTCGAACTTTTCCCCTTCGAAGCTCACTCCCAGCGCCTTACGGACTTTGCTGTGGGCTCCATCGCAGCCGACCAGATATCGCGCTCGGACTTGCTGCCCACCTTCCAGCGTGGCGGTGACCCCGCTGTCGTCCTGCACGAAGCTCGCCAGCGACTTGCCCCGGTCGATGGTATGGCCGAAGCGGCTCCAGAACCCCTCCAGCACCTCTTCGGTGTCGGGCTGAGCCATGGCGAAGTTGCCATACGGGATCTCGCCGGGTTGGCGCACCACCCGTTTCACCACCTGGTCCCCTACCACGATGCTCATAGCGGTCAGATGGAACCCCAGGCGAAGTGCTTCGTCCAGCAGCCCCATCTGGTCAAACACCTCGAGCGTGCGAGGCGTTACACCGAGCGCTTTACAGTAGCGCTCGCGACGCTCTTTGCTCTCGATCAGGCGGTGAGAGACCCCCCGCCGAGCCAGTTCGCAAGCCAGCATCAGGCCCACCGGCCCGGCCCCAACAATGAGCACATCGTAGTTTGTCATCGGGGCCGATTCTCGGCAAAAAGAAAGAGGCCTCTCCCGGTCCAAAACCGGGAAAGGCCTCTTCCTCAGGACGATTTAGGCCTGCAGGTCGTAGCGGTCCAGGTTCATCACCTTGGTCCAGGCGCCCACGAAGTCGTGCACGAACTTCTCCTTGGCATCGGTCGAAGCGTAAACTTCGGCCACCGAGCGCAGGATCGAGTTCGAACCGAACACCAGGTCCACGCGGGTACCTGTCCACTTGACCTCGCCGCTCTTGCGGTCGCGGCCTTCGAACACGTCCTTCTCCTCGGACGTCGCCTTCCAGGCGGTGCCCATGTCCAGCAGGTTGACGAAGAAGTCGTTGCTCAGCGTGCCGGGCTTGTCGGTCAGCACGCCGTGCTTCGAGTCGCCGTGGTTGATGTTGATGGTGCGCAGACCGCCGACCAGCACGGTCAGTTCCGGAGCGGTCAGGGTCAACAGCTGAGCGCGGTCGATCAGAATGTGCTCGGCCGGGACAGCGAAGCGAGCCTTGGCGTAGTTGCGGAAACCGTCGGCGAACGGCTCCAGCGGCTCGAACGACTCGACGTCGGTCTGATCCTCGCGAGCGTCGGTGCGTCCGGGAGCGAACGGCACGGCGATCTCGACGCCAGCCGCCTTGGCAGCCTGCTCGACACCCACCCCACCGGCCAGCACGATCAGGTCGGCCAGCGAGACCTTCTTGCCACCAGCCGCGCTCTTGTTGAAGGCGTACTGCACGTCTTCGAGAGCGCTGATCACCTTGGCCAGCTGCTCCGGGCTGTTAGCGGCCCAGTCCTTCTGAGGAGCCAGGCGAACGCGAGCGCCGTTAGCTCCACCGCGCTTGTCGCCACCGCGGAAGGTCGAGGCGGAAGCCCAGGCAGCGCCGACCATTTCCGAAGCCGACAGGCCGGTTGCGGCGATCTTCGACTTCAGCTCCGAGATATCGGCAGCGTCGACCAGCGGGTGGTTGACGGCGGGCAGCGGATCCTGCCAGATCAGCTCTTCCTTGGGGACTTCCGGACCCAGGTAGCGCGAGCGCGGACCCATGTCGCGGTGGGTCAGCTTGAACCAGGCGCGAGCGAAGGCATCGGCGAACGACTGCGGATCTTCCAGGAAGCGACGCGAGATCTTCTCGTAGATCGGGTCGAAGCGCAGCGACAGGTCGGTGGTCAGCATGGTGGGGAAGCGCTTTTTGGAGGGGTCATGCGCGTCCGGCACGATCTCGCCGGCTCCCTTGGCAACCCACTGGTTAGCACCAGCGGGCGACTTCTCGAGTTCCCACTCGAAGTTGAACAGGTTCTCGAAGAAGTGATTGCTCCACTGAGCGGGCGTTTGGGTCCAGGTCACTTCTAACCCGCTGGTGATGGTGTCACCGGCTTTGCCCGACCCGAAGGCGCTGGCCCAACCCAGACCCTGCTCCTCGAGCTGTCCGCCTTCGGGGTCGGCGCCGACGTGATCGGCCGGGCCGGCGCCGTGAGTCTTACCGAAGGTATGACCGCCGGCGATCAGGGCCACGGTCTCTTCGTCGTTCATCGCCATGCGGGCGAAGGTTTCGCGGATATCCTTGGCGGCCAGCAGCGGGTCGGGGTTGCCGTCCGGACCTTCGGGGTTGACGTAGATCAGACCCATCTGCACGGCGGCCAGGGGGTTTTCCAGGTCGCGCTCGCCCGAGTAGCGGCTGTTCGGCTTGTCGCTGGTAGCCAGCCAGGTGGTCTCGCGGCCCCAGTAGACGTCCTGATCGGGTTCCCAGACGTCTTCACGGCCGGCGGCGAATCCGAAGGTGCGGAAGCCCATGGTTTCGAGAGCGACGTTACCGGCCAGCAGGATCAGGTCGGCCCAGGAGATCTTCTGTCCGTACTTCTGCTTGATCGGCCAGAGCAGGCGGCGCGACTTGTCGATGTTGACGTTGTCGGGCCAGCTGTTGAGCGGAGCAAAGCGCTGCTGTCCGCGACCGCCGCCCCCGCGACCGTCGCCGGTGCGGTAGGTGCCGGCGCTGTGCCAGGCCATACGGATGAACTGCGGGCCGTAGTGACCGAAGTCGGCGGGCCACCACTCCTGCGAGTCGGTCATCAGGTCGCGCAGGTCTTTCTTCAGCGCGTGGTAGTCCAGCTTCTGGAACTCCTCGCGGTAGTTGAAGGCCCCGTCGAGAGGGTTCGATTTGGTGGAGTGCTGGTTCAGCAGGTCCACCCGCAGCTGGTTGGGCCACCAGTCACGGTTCTGCGTACCGCCTCCGGCGACTCCGTTGGAAGATTGACCCGAAAACGGGCACTTGGCTTCAGTTGACATGTGCGTTCTACCTTATCTGGTTGTTTTTTCTGCGGCTTGGTGGCCTGGTTGGTCGCAATCGTGACAGACACCGCGGAAGACGATACTCGCCTCGATGATCCGCATGCCGTGAGTGTGGTCGGGCTCGATACAGGGGGCGTGGCCGACCACGCAGTTGACGTCTTCGATCCGCCCACAGCGGATACACTGGACGTGATGGTGGTTGTCCATGATTCGCGTCTCGTAACGAGCGCTGGCGGAATCAGGCAGACTGATACGACGGATCAGCCCCTTTTCCGAAAGATCGTGGACAATCAGGTGGACGGCCTGCAACGAGATGGTGGGCAGGCTCTCCCGCACGCCCTGATAGATCGCCTCGGCGTCGGTGTGCGAGTGGTGGTCCAGGTAGTCCAGCACCGCGACGCGCTGCACGGTAGCGCGCAGCCCCTGGGCCCTCAGCGTGCCGGCCCAGTCGTGCGGATGCGAATGTCTAAGATCTTCCACGCTGCTCAACATAGCAGCCTCTTTTGAGTAGGTCAATATATTGAATAGCTCAAAAGAGGCTCAAAGGACGGGCTCCGGCCTTCTCCACAAAGAAAAAGAGACCCCCCGAAAGGAGTCTCGACTTTTCTTTCCCTGAACTTAGCGTCCGTTGATAGCGCTGCTGCCCACGGGCGTGGGCTCTCTCCATTCTACGGTCGGAGCCTCGGCGGGGTTCGGTTCCACAGGGTTGGAGGCTTCGGCCGAGGTGGTGGACACCTCAGCTGTGGTTGGAGCCCCGACAGGGTTGGAGGCCAGGGCGGGTTTGGAGGCCGAGATAGCCGCCTGAACCGAAGGGTTGTCGTCCTCCGGAGGAGGTCCCAGCGTGAGCAAGCTCTCGAACTCTTCGGCCTCCATGACCTCGACCTTGATCAGGCGAGCGGCGACGGACTCGAGTTGGTGCCGGTTCTCGGCCAGGATCTCCTGAGCTTCCTCGAAGATCTCGGCCAGCAGTTTCTGGGCCGCCTCGTCGACTTTGGCCGCGAAGGCCGGACTGCAGCCTCGCAGATCGCCGCCGGCATGCAGCAGACCGGTCGATTCGCCCATTCCGAACTGGCCCACCATGCGGCGAGCCCACAAGCTGCAGCGCTCCAGGTCGTTTTCGGCTCCGGTCGAGACCTCGCCAAAGACCAGCGCTTCGGCCGCGCGTCCGCCCAGCAGCACACGAATTTCGTCTCGGATCTCGGTCTGGGTCATCAAGTAGATGTCGTCCGGGGGCAGCTGCATCATATAGCCAAGGGCCGACTTGCCGCGCGGGACGATGCTAATCTTGTGCACGGGGTGAGCGGTCGGGCTGTGGAACGCCATCAGGGCGTGGCCTACTTCGTGGTAGGCGATGCGACGCTTCAGCTTGGGGTCCAGCAGTCGGTTCGAGCGAACCGGGCCGGCCACGACTTTTTCCATCGCCGCATGCAGATGCTCTTGCTCGATGGAACGCGCCCCTTGTCGGGCGGCCAGCAGAGCCGACTCGTTCAGGACGTTGGCCAGGTCCGCGCCAGACATCCCGGCGGTGGCGTTGGCCAGCTTCTGCATCGAGACGGTCGAGCCGATCTTTTTACCTTTCGAGTGCACCTGCAGAATGGCCAGACGGCCCACTCGGTCGGGTGCGTCGACCACCACCTGACGGTCGAAGCGCCCCGGGCGCAGCAGCGCCGGGTCGATCACGGTCGGTCGGTTGGTGGCGCCGATCAGCACCACCTGGGTGCTGGGGTCGAAGCCGTCGAGTTCGACCAGCAGCTGGTTCAGCGTCTGCTCGCGCTCGTCGTTGTTGCCGCCGCCGGGGCCGCCCTGGTCGCGGGTTTTCCCCAGCGCATCGATCTCATCGATGAAGACGATGCAGGGCGAATGGCGGCGAGCCTGTTCGAACAGGTCGCGCACGCGAGCCGCACCCACGCCGACGTACATCTCGACAAAGTCCGAACCCGACAGGGAGAAGAACGGAACTCCGGCTTCGGCCGCCAGAGCTCGGGCTAGCAAGGTTTTACCCGTGCCCGGAGGACCGGTCAGCAGAACACCTCGCGGCATCGCCGCGCCCATCTCTAGGAACTTCTCTGGCGCGGTCAAGAAATCGACGATCTCGGCCAGTTCGTCTTTGGCCTCGTCACAACCCGCCACCCGGTCGAAACCCACCGAGGGCGATTCGGCTACCAGCAGCTGTCGTCCCCGTTTGCCGAACTTGCTCAGCGGCGTCTGGAACGAGTTGAAGAGAATGTAAAACAAGCCCAGTAACGCTACCGTCGGCGCGACACCCCGATAGAGGGCGGTTCGCCAGGGCGCTGGGCCGTCGAATTTCACCCCTGCGGCTTCGAGAGAGCGCAGCAGGTCGTCGTCACCGGCAATCCTCTGGGCCTGGAAGCGCTTACCATCGGTCAGCGTGCCGGTGAGCACGCTGCCTCCGATGGTGGCTTCGCTTACTTGACCTTGCTTCACGGCCGACTTGAACTCGCTGTACGAGAACGTCTTCTGGCTCGAGTGAAGCAAAAGATCGCCCCCCATCAGGAGGGCGGTCACGACAAGTAAGCTCGCCAGCGCGACCTCCAGGCGTTTTCTGGTGGCGTCGCGTGACAATGCGCTACGCCTCTAGATCGCTCGGCCTCGGAAGCCGTTAGTGACCAGGGAGACGATCAGCAGCACGACGGCGGCGAAAAAGATGATCTGACCGATGGAGGCGGCCGTACCGGCAACTCCACCGAACCCGAACAGGGCGGCGATCAGGGCGATGATGAAAAAGGTGAGAGCCCAGCTTAACATAGTGTGTATCTCCTTTGGATCCTCGGAAAGAGGAGGGTGGTTCGTGATCTCATCATCTCGCCAACCCACCCGGGATGGAGCATCCATGTGGCAATGGGGGAGGCACCCGGATGGGCCCGAGGATCTCCTACCCCGCTCCCCATCCCGGGGGCGGGGAGGCAGCTATCCTCTCGCGTCACGAACAACGGTGAACTTAGTCTTAAACTGAGGGTCGACTATCCTGTGGCCCCTGGCCACTTGCCTAAGGAGACCTATCATGGCCAAAGCCACCCATATCATCTATCTCGAGCAGCTTTTCGCCCGCGAGGCGCACGAACTTTATCAGGACGAGACGCTGCTCGCCGAAGCGTTCGACCTGGCTCGCAAGCACGCTAGCAACCCTATGCTGGCCGAACTTTTCGAAAGAGCCCGCCGGGATACCCTGGACCTGGCTTCGGCTATCAAAGAGCATCTGCACGGTCAGCCCGGCAAGGGCCACCGCTCCGCCTTGCGCGGCATCCTGGAAGAGGGCAATAGGCGAGCCCAGAACCTGGGCGACCACCACCTGGTCGACGCCGAACTGATCGCTACCATGCAGCGGCTGCTGGGCTATCAACTGGCGGGTTACGAAAACGTGGCCAACTTTGCTCGCATGCTGCGCGAGGACTCGCTCGAGTCCGTCATCGAGCGCGCCATCATGCACAAGCGGCAGACCGCCAAGCGGCTCTCTCAGGTGGCTCTGCATCAGGTCCACTGGCGAGCTAACTGGTGGGCGCCAGAGCACACCAGCGCCTGGGATCGCGTGAAAACCGCATTCCGTCGCGACTGGGAACAGACCAAAGCGCACGTGGGAGGCGCGACTCCGCCTCCCGGCGGTCAAGACGCGAGCGACACCATGGCTCAGATCACGGGTCGCCAGGAAGTCGCCCCGGCGGCTTCCTTCGAGGCCGATGAGCCCGCTTTCCGCTACGGCTACGGCGCCGCCCAACACTACCGTGACCGCGACTGGGGTCCCGGCATCGAGGGCGAACTGCGTTCGAACTACGGCGGTATCTGGGACGAAACCACCCGCGAGCACGTGCGCGCCGGTTGGTTCTACGCTCGCCCCGGAGAAGAAGAGAACCATCGCCGCTCGATCTCTCTGCCCGCCAATGACGCCGAGTACGATCGCCGTATCGGCGACCGTGAGCTCTCCTTGCGGGAACAGCAGCTGC
Source organism: Vulcanimicrobiota bacterium (assembly GCA_023447635.1). Classification (GTDB taxonomy): domain Bacteria; phylum Vulcanimicrobiota; class Xenobia; order Xenobiales; family JADMJV01; genus JAEXNA01. The sequence goes on from JAEXNA010000060.1 coordinate 9,795, forward strand.
GCGAAGAAGAGCATTTGCGCGCCGAAGAGCGACTGCGTGAGGAGCACCTGAGGGAAAGGGAGATTCGCGACGCTCGACTCAGGGAAGAGGCGGAACTCGAACTCAGAGACGATCGCCTGGCTCACGACCGAATGGCCGAAGCGCGTTTGCGCGAAGGCGGAAGCGACCTGCGTCAGCGGGCCTTCGAGCACGACCGGCAGCGCGACGCCTTGCACCGGGACGACCTGGAACGTCGTCAGTTCGAGCATCGTGAGGCGATGTCCGACCGGGAGCGCCGTCGGAAACAAGACCCGCCCGTCTTCTAGCGCGCACCTTCGAGAGCGACCTTCGACGAAGGAGACCGGCCCCCGGCCAAGTGTTTTGGGGGGGCGGGGGTGGGGTGGGGTTTT
>JAEXNA010000175.1 GCA_023447635.1 Vulcanimicrobiota bacterium
GCCGTGGGACGAGGCGGGTTATCCCTCGTCGTTGGACTGCAGCAGCGCGATGAGCTGATCCGAGTCCAGACGGGTCTCTGTGTCGGTCCCCTCGAGCAGGCTGCTGGCCAGATCGCGTTTGCTGCGATGCAGCTCGACGATCTTCTCTTCGATAGTACCCCGAGCCACCAGGCGGTACACCGTGACCGGTCGGGTCTGACCCATGCGGTAAGCGCGGTCCGACGCCTGGTCTTCCACGGCCGGGTTCCACCACGGGTCGTAGTGGATGACGAAGTCGGCCGCGGTCAGATTCAGACCGGTACCGCCCGCCTTGAGCGAAATCAGGAACAGATCGCCCTGACCGTTCTGGAAGTCGGCCACCCGTTTGGCGCGCTCCTTCTGCGGAGTGCTGCCGTCCAGGTACTGGTAGCGGACGCCCATGTGGTCCAGCTGCTCGCGCAGAATCTCGAGCACGTCCACGAACTGCGAGAAGACCAGCGCCTTGTGACCGTTCTCCAGCAGTTCGCCCACCAGTTCGCGGAAAGCGTCCAGCTTGGAAGCTTCCACGTTGGCGCCGGGCACCACCAGGTCGGGGTGACAGCAGAGCCGACGCAGCTTCATCAGCTCGGCCAGCACGGCCAGCGTGTCCTTCTTCTCCTTCTCGTTCTCGAACCGCTCGGCGGCCTTGCGGCGCAGGCTCTCGTAGAGCGCCTTCTCTTCGGCCTCCATCTCGATGCGCAGCGTGATCTCGGTGCGCGGCGGCAGTTCGTGCAGCACCTCGCTCTTCAAGCGGCGCAAGATGAACGGACGCACCACGTCGCGCAGACGGGCCCGCGCGCGCGGGTCGCTGCCGTTCTCGATCGGGCCGGCGAAGCGTTTGGTGTAGATGTCGCGGGTGCCCAGCAGTCCCGGGTTCAGGAAGTGGAACAGCGTCCACAGTTCGTCGAGGTTGTTCTCGATCGGGGTACCGGTGGTGGCCAGACGGAAGTCGGCGGGCAGTTCGGTGACCGACTGGAACCGTTTGGTCTGGTAGTTCTTGATCGCCTGAGCTTCGTCGAGCACCAGGGTGCGCCAGTGACGCGCGGTGAACCGCTCGGTTTCGCGGGTCAGCAGACCGTAGCTGACGATCACCACGTCGTAGGGACCGGCATCCGAGAGCAGCTTGGCTCGGTCGTGCTCGGAGTACAGATACGGCTTCAGCGACGGCGCAAAGCGGCGCGCCTCTTCGACCCAGTTGGGACAGACCGAGGTCGGAGCGATCACCAGGGTCGGACCGCCTGCGGCCCGCTCGAGGATGACGGCGAGCGCCTGCAGCGTCTTTCCGAGACCCATATCGTCGGCCAGACACGCGCCCATCCCGGCGGCGGCCAGTCGGCTCATCCACTGGAAACCCATCTCCTGGTAGTCGCGCATCTGCGCCTGCAGATTCTGGGGAACCTTGGGCACGCTGACCATGGCGCTGTCGACCCGGTTGTGCAGGTCTTTCCAGTGGGCGTCGCCGCGCAGCGAAACGCCGGTGTCCTGGCCAAAGGCCGCCATAGCGGCCAGCGGGTGCAGCGCCACCTCGTCGCCCTGCTGGTGCGACAGGTCGGCCAGACGCTCGAGCTGCTTCTTGATCTTTTCCGTCAGCGCCACGAAGCGGCCGTGACCCAGCGACAGGAAGCGGCCGTGACCGTCCTGATGGGCCTGCAGCAGTTGACGCACGTCGAGCACGGTGTCCTCGTCGACCTTAAGCGTTGCGTCGACGGCGAACCAGTCGTTGTTCTTCTTGACCGTGAATTCGGCCGGCGCCTGCGGCTGGCTGACCGTCATCGACTTGCCTTCCGGCCAGTGGAAGGTGATCCCCAGGTCGTCGCCCTGAGCCAGCGCGTCCAGGATCTCCAGGCAGTCCACCGGGTCCTCGACGGAGAAGTCGAAGCCGCCCATAGAGTACTTGCGCAGCGCCACGCAGCGCCCTAACAGAAGTTCGCGTCCCGCCAACTCGGCTTCGAAATCGCGCACCGTCTGCAGGCGGCCGGTCTTGGTCTCGGCCACCACGCTGCGGCCGCCTTGACCGGGTCGCAGCAGCGGCCCTTCGGCGCCCAGCGGCAGGATCCGGATCTCGAACTTCAGTCCGGCGTTGTGAGGCAGCACGAACAGATGCAGCGAACTGTCGGGGTCGACAGCTTTGGCGCCGGCGAAATTGCCCACGAATTCCGACTGCACGCCGATCACCGGCGATAGCGCCTCGACCGTGTCGGACACCTCTTCCAGCGCCTCGGCCGGGACTCGGAAACCGCGACCCAGCACCTGAGCGATCGACTTCTGCGCCTCGGTCAAGCGGTAGACCCGCACGCGATGAGGGCCCTCGGAGAGCACGCCCACGTCGGCGGAAAAATACGGCAGTACGGGCTGGATATCCACCACGATCTGCTCGCCCTGACGAAGCACGCGCAGTTCGGGGGCGCCGCGGTCGACCTCGACCTTCATTTCAGGCTGGTCTTCCCAGTAGATGTAAGGGTGGCCCACCAGTTCGGCCAGGGTCGTTTCGTCGCCCACGCGGTAAGCGTCGAGACCCTGCACCAGGGTGCGCAGCGCACTGCGGTCCTGCTCGATCAGACAGTCGGCATGTTTATTGAGAATGCGGGCCGGCAGCATCTCGCGGCCGGTGGTCCAGCCGCCCCGCTTCGAGCGCTTTTGCAGCAGCGGCTTGACCGAGAACTGGCCAGCGTCTTCCTCGACCCTCCAGATCACCCGCTCGTCGGTTTGCGGTCCGATCTCCTGGGCGACCTGACGCAGCGCATCGAGGGTGCGACGCCAGGCTTCGGTGGGCTGTAGAATGTCGATCAGCGTCGAGTCGGCCTCGCCAAACTCTTCGTAGCCCGGCACCGGGGTGGGATGCTGTTGCCACAAGCGTCGGACCAGAACGCCGATCTCGCGATCGACCCAGGCGTAGCCGCCGGCTCTGGCCTTTTCCCGAAGCTTCTCCAAGGCGGGGATGAACTCGCTGGCCTCCTCGACCCCCGCCCAGTACAGGCAGAGCACGCAGTTGAGGACTTCCAGTCCCGCCGTTTCCGGCTCGACCTTGCGCAGACGAGGCAGCCAGAGCGGTTCGCCGATACCGCCGCGCTGGCGGATATCGATCAGCCAGGTCAGCGCCTTCATGTCGAGTCCACGCAGACCGTTCAGGTAGCGGCGCGCCTGCTCGTAGTTCTCTGCCTTGAGCAGGGTCAGCGGGTACAGGAAGCCAGGATAACCGAACAGCGAGACCTTCCCCGAGGTCTCCCGCTGCGAGGCGACCAGCGCCTCTTCGAAACTTTGCCGGGCCTTGGCGTAACGCCCTTTGGAAAACTCGAACCAGCCCTGATGAGCCGACGACTCGGTGTCGTTCTTCATCAGGGTTTTCAGCTTCGAACTGTCGGCCATGAACAGCTCTTCGAGATACAGCTGGCGGAAAGTGCGGTTGCCGGTGCTGTTCTTGGCAAGCCAGGCGGTGACGCTGGGACCCGGCTCCAGCCGCTGGCTACCCTTGAGCACCACTCCCTGCACCACCAGGGCGCGAATCCCCGGCTCGAGATGGTTCAGCCAGTCCGGCGAGTGATGGCCGGCGGCGATGCGGCAGAGCGGCAGCACTCTTTCGTAGTCGTCGGGGAAAGTCTTGACCAGTTCGGCCAGCGACAAGCAGAACTCCTGACGGTCTCCGCGATAGAGGTCCAGACGGAAATCGCGCACGGCTTCGGGGAAGCTGCGCAGCGCCTTGGTCAGGCTGCTGGTCTTGGGCAGCGCCTTGACGTAGGCCGGCAGGTTGCCGCTCTTGAGCAGTTCGGCAGCGATCTCTTCGCGCAGCGCGTGGGGCAAGCGGTAAGCGTTTTTGTCCGAGCTGACCAGCCCCGCCTCTTCGAGTTCGGCGAGCGCGACCGGGATGTCGAACTCGAACGGCCCCTTGAGCTTATGCTCCCGCGACAGCTCCTTCAGCCGCTTGAGCGATTCTCGCAGCGGGGTCAGTCGCGTGGGCAGATAGAACAGGCTCAGCAGGCGGAGAAGGATCTTCCCCTCTTTCCCGACCCCGTCGAGACGAGGCTTGAGTTCTGCCCAGGCTGGGAGCGGGCGTTGCGTTACTGTAGTCAAGATGATTTCCTTAATACTTCGAAGCTAAAGAGTATCGCTCGTCAAACAGAGTTCTTTGCGACGGGCGGAGGGAGTCCTGGCGACTGGTCTGGATTTCTCAGGCGGAAACGGCCAGGTGCTGGAAAGCGCGCTGGTGCAGCAGCTGCAGGCAGCGGGCGAACTTCTCGCGCCACAGTTCGAGCACGGAGTTCTCCACGGCGGGGTTCGGCTTGCCTTCCTGGTCGCCCAGGTAGAAAGCTCGATTGAACTCTATCTGGATGGCGTAGGAGTTGGGGCCGCAGTGGCTGTTGGTGATGTGACCGCCGTTGAACGGGTGATCGATAGCGATCTCCTCGAGCGGGATCTCATAGACCTCGGCCATGATCGCCTGCAGGGTCTGCACCAGAGCCAGCGGAGCCGAATCGCCCCCGCGATGACCAAGGTTGATCAGCGGGCGCGGCTGACCCGGCGTGTCGGGCGAGACGGAAAGCCCGTAGGGCGCCATGGAGTGACAGTCGATCAGCAGCACGACCTCGGGATCGGCGACGATCTCGGCCAGGGCGGCGTGATAGGGCACGTAGAGCCGCTCGAGAACCTGCCGCACGGTCTCATCGTCGGGGAAACGAGAGAACACGGGACGGTCGACATGGGTTAGCGACTTGACTACGCCGTCGGGATAGGACGGTCCCCACGCCTCGGGTCGACGGTTCAGGTCGACGAAGGTGCGAGCCGTCGCGAAAGTAAGCTGTTTGGCCACCATTCCCTCTGGAACGCTGAAGATCTCACGAGTCAGGTGGTCGATGTCTTCCCGTTGGTCATCGGGAGTGGCTACCACCAGCTCGAGAAACTCCTTCGGCGTTTCCACCCCCCCGTGCGGGATGGAGAGCGCGAATGGCAATCGTTGCATCCGGGGTTCTGCTCCATCGTCACCTCGGCTCCTGCCGTCAAACGTCCAAAATTCGTCCAAATTATCCTACGATTCTTTGCACAATTCTAAGTTTTCGACATCCCAGGTAGAACTGTACCATGTCAAGAAACCTCTCCCCTATGCTTTATGAGAGCCTTGACCCATCTCTGGAATCCGCCCTCGACGCCATGTGCTCCGACAACTGGAAGGAAGCCCAGGCGACCCTGAGCGCTCGGCTCGACGATTCCGGCAGCCTGGGTCGCCGTCGTCTGAACCTTTTCTTGCTGGCGGTCGTGGCGGCTCGGGGCGGACATCCTCAGGTCGCCGAAGGGCTGAGGGAGGCGGCTCGGGCCACTCCCGCCGAGATGAGCGAGCCGCGCTACTTGGGCAACGGCGAAGAAGGGCTGCGGCGTGAGTTAGAGCGGGCCTGGTGGGAGTTCAACCGCTGGAACCCCGAGGGCGCGCCCACCACCACCGTTTCGGCCGGAGGAGATCAGCTCGACTGGGCGGCCGTACTCGATGCTGCGGTGGAAGGTCGTGCCGGCGAGATGGAGCGACGCTGGTCGTCCTACCTCGACGGAGAGCACCCGCAACGCGCCGTCCTTTGGAACCTCGTTGCGCTCGGCTATCTGGAAAGCGGCGATCTACGGACCTACGAAGAGATGCGAGATTCGGCTCCTGCCGGCCCGGTCGGTGGGCTGCCCTCCCATCTGGAGGCGCTGCTTTCGGAGGCCGGGTTGGAGCAGGCTCTGTCCGACTTTCAGGCCGGACGCTGGGTGACCTCGGAAAGCTTGAGCGCCTCGGCCGCGCCAACCGGCTCCGACCCTACGCCGTCCCAGGAGGAGCGACCCTGGGAAGAAGAGATGGAGTCGGCCTTCTCGCTGCTTTCGGTGGGCCGAGGGCTAGAGGCGGCCCGCGGGCTGGGACCTCTCTCGGGGCGCGGCAGCGAACTCGAGCAAGCCTACGCTCTGAACGCTCTGGCGCTGGCTCTCTTTAGCAGCGGAGAGTACGGCCAGGCCGAACTGGCCCTGGCCGAGTTTCGGACGGCGGCCGCCGCCGCCGATTCTGCCAGCCAGCCTGAGTTAGCCGCGCGCTACGGAGAGTGGCTGACCTCGGTCGGCGCCATCCGAGCGCCCAACAGCGTCTATTGCGATCCCTTCGCCAACGGGTCGGAGGTCGCTGCCGACACCAACTCGGACGAAAACGCCGAGAGCTTCTGGTCCGGCTTCGCGGACGTGCTGGAAGAGATGAGCCTCGGTCACACGCAAGGCTGCCAGCGCGGCCTTCGCGCCCTGCTGGGAGAGCCGCTGGCCAAAGAGCCGACCCACGCCTTCCTGGTGGCCCTGCTGTTCGCCGGTACCTCGCTGCTCGACGGCGACCACCTGGACGCTCAAGAGTCGATCGACGAGGCATCTCGTCTTTTCGAAGCAGGCGGACTATCCCCCGCAGTACTGCTGGAAGCCCAGAGCCGGCTGGGAGCCGCCGGAGCCTTCACCCTGGCGGGGAAAATGGATCCCGAGCAGTTGGCCACCCTCGACCCCTGGAGAGATTTCCCGGCTGATTTCCCCCAGCAATCGCTAAGCGGATTCTGAGCGGGCCTTCCTCGACTAGACGGAGTCTCGGGTCAGGGCCAGGGCGAGTTGATGGTCCGCCTCTTCACACTCATAGGTGTCGAGCAGCCGACCCCACTCCATCTGGTTGCGCACCGCCCGCTGACGCTGCGGACCGAGATGGCGCAGCAGGTCTTCGGCCACCTCGCTGGGCAGCAAGGAGATGGCAAGGCCCAGTTTGTCGATAGAGCAGCCCTCGAGCCACTGCTTGGCCCGCTCCGGGTCTAACGCCTGGTAGGACTCGAGCCATCCCGAACTCCACCCCTCAGCGGGGCCGCGGGCCGCCGGAGCCGATACCGGCTCGGGAGAGGAAAGAGCCGACTCTCCTTCCTGGCGCTGACGCCAGGACAGAAGACGTCGCCGACCGCTGTCCTCAGCCGAATTCTCCGCCCGCCGCGAAGCTGCGGTCTCGCTCGAACCGTGCTCGGCCGACTTCGAACCGATAGCCAACCGCTCTTCAGCGCTGTCCGAGAGCAGCGGCGGCTCTTCGGAAGGCCACTCCGTTGGCGCGGACGGGGAAACGGGCTCCGCCGACGGGACGCCCTCCAGGGAAGCTTCCGCCGAGGCAGGACCCTCGAAGGAGACCGATTCTTCGGCGGAATCCGCCCCCTCGAAGGACGGAACGATCTCCTCGAAGACCGCCGACCCTTCGAACAGAGCCGGTCCTCCCAGCGAGATCTGACCGTCCAGGGAGTCCGCCCCGGAAAGCGACTCACCGGTCGGCATCTCGAACGCCGGGGCCGGCGCGAACGATTCTTGCTGGGGCTGCTCTACCGCGAACATAGACGAGCCGAAGGTCGACTCACCAAAAGCCGCAGCGAAGGCCGAATCATCGAAAGGAGAGTCGCCAAAGGTATCTCCGAACGAGGACGACCCAAACGTCGAATCCGCCACGGTCGCCCCTTCGGGTTCGACGGGTTCGGCGAAGGGCGACTCCGCGATAGTCGCCTCGGCCGCCGAAGGCTGCCCGCCTTCTCGCTCTTGTTCGGCTGCTGCCAGAGAGGTCGGTCGGCGCAGGGAGGGCCGGCTGGGGGGAGAGGTCTCTTCCACCGAAGGCGTCTCGGAGGAGCCTTCCTCGAAGGAGCCGCCTCCGGCAGACGGCCCTCGCAAGACGGGCCGTGCCGGCAGCTCGCCCGAGGCGAGCTCCTGCGAAGACGAGTCGTGGCCTGGGGACTCCCCGGAATCAAATCCGATCGCCTCGGACTCTCCGCTACTAAAGATCATCGGACGACCGGCCGGGATCTCGAAGTCGTCCCGGTCTTCGGACAGGCTAGGCTGGGAACGCCCCGACGGGCTGTCGAACAGATCGATCTCATCGCTACTTCCGTCGAACGGTTCGGCACGCCGAATGATGGGCGACCGCATCGCCGCTCCCAAGCCAGGCGCCGGAGCCTCTTCGAAAAGGTCGATCTCGTTCGAAGCGCCGGCCTCTGCGGGCCCTTCGAACGACTCCGAGGAAGAGAAACCAGAAGGCCCTGAACCGAAAAACATGTCCTCGCCATCCGAAGGTGCGCCCAGCAGGTCGCCCTCGAAAGCGATCGCGGTCGGCTCCATCGAAATCATCGGCGGGCCGCCCATATCGATCGCCATGGTCGAAGACGAGGCCAGGCTAGCCAGGCTGGCCTCGTAGTGACCAGCCAGCGCTTCGGCGTGCGAGATGTTGCGAACCGTCGCCCCCGGGCCGGTCCAGTGCTCGACAGGGGCGGTCTCGCCGTCCCAACGCGCCAGGCGGTCCTGGTAAAGCGGCATCAAATCCAGCTCTTCGAGACCTTCCACCTTGACTCGCTGAGCCAGTTTCTGGCGCGAAGGCGACTGGCCAGACAAGGTCACCGTCTTGGGCAAGATCCCCTCGAACAGCCCCAGCACCAGCGTGGGTTGGTCGGTGTAGACCTGGGTGGCTCCTGAAGGGCGAAGCTGCTCCAGCGCCCAGCCTTCGAGCTTGAAGTCCGAAAGCAAAGGGGGGCTCAGGCGGATCTTCATCCGTTCGATCAAGGTGTCCAGGCTATCGGCGTTTCCGTCCATCAAGAAACCGCCGCTCCGTTGGGCCAGGCTTTCCAACTGGCTCTTGAAGGGACGTCGGCCGGTGGCAAAGACAAAAACAGGAGTGTGGCTGACCAGCCCCTTACCCGGATAAGCCGCCGAGCCCGCCGTGGCAACCAGCAGGTGGGTCGAGGTGCGCAGATGAGGCGACAGCGAGCCCAGGTTCCCCCACAGGTCGGGAGCCCGCCCGATCGAGTCCGGCTCGAGCAGACGCGAGAGCAGGCCTTCTTCGACCGCGTCGCTGCCGGTCCAGGGGACGATCTGGGAGGGGCTGTCGGTGCCCAGGAGCAGGACGCAGATCTCGTCCTGCGGCTTCAGCAGCGCGGTGACCCTCTCGACCAGCGACCGGATCAGCAGCCCTTCCTGAGGATTTCGAATCTCGACCAGGATGGCGAGCCGGATCGATTCTCGAGCCAGCTGAGGTCGCACCGGTGCCACCACGGCGACGGCCGCGCATCCTGGCCCCTGGCCGTTGCCCGGACTAAACACCGCCAGCGAAGCGGCTTTCTTCTCGTCCAGCGAAAAGGCCAGCACCGCCGGCTCTTCGGTGGTAACGCGAAGCGGCTCACTCCAGCGATGCCGGGCCCCCTCCAGCGTCTCCAGGCGACAGCCGTCGGCCGCGCCGCTGAAGCTGATCCCCGCCCCGGGTAAGCCGGACAGTTCCCAGCGCCCACCGAAGGCGACCTGACGCTCACCCTCCGGGGAGCGGAAGTGGAAGGCGCCACGATGCCACTGCAGGTCGATGGCCAGGGTGAACTCGACCGACAGCGCGGAAAGGACGGTTCCCGGCTCGACGTCGACCACCAGCAGGTGGCTCGAGGGCACGGTCAGAGCATCTTCGAGCGCCTGCATCTGGCCCCCCGTGACGCTTCTGGCGCCGGCCACCTTGGGGCCGGCCGGCATCGGCTCGCCGTTCAGGCTGATGGCGCTGGCCACCGCGTCGTACGGCTTTTCTACCAGGAACAGACGATGACTGCCCGAGTCCCCCCCGGAAAACTCGAAGTTCAATCGAACGCGAGCAAAGACGCCCCGACCTTCGACTTCGACCTTGACCCGTAGGGGCGCGGTCGGTCCGCTGGGTCCAACCAGGGTTCCTAGTCCAAAGGTCTGTTGTGCTCCGGGATGCTGCATGAGGCTATCGAGTCTTGCTCCTGATCAGGTTTCGAGGTGCGCTGTTTCGCGTTCCCCGCTCTGGTCCCTGGTCCATCCCCGCCATCCTTGCCAGGCCAATCCGCAATAGATCACATACATCGCGGCATAAAACCACATGTCGGCTCGCAGACTGAGCGCCACCAGCACCAGATCGGCCAGCAGATAGACCGGCCAGGCCTCGGCCACGCCGACCACCATCAGCGCCTGACCGATCAGGCTGCCCACGGTGGCGAAAGCGTCCAGCGCAGGAAAGCGACTGGCCCCAAGGTCCAAAGCCAGAGCCAGCAGCGCCGTACCGGCCAGCCAGCCCAGGCCGAGCCGTACTCTACCCTGGAGGGACAAGGTCCGAGAAACCTCCCTCAGGTCTCGCTCCTCCCCCTTCCACCATCGTCTCCACCCCACAAACTGGGCGGCCAGGAAGTACAGGGAGAGAGCGGCCTGCCCGTAGATGCCGGAAAGCAGGTAAAGCCAGATCGAAAGCGCGGCCCAGATGGCGCCAACAGGCCATCCGCGGCCGTCGCCACGGGCCAGCAGCGCGACCGAAACCAGGCCGATCACGGTGGCCAGGAGTTCGAGAATCTGAGTTGGCGAAAAAAGTAGCCCGGCGAAGCTCACGGCGATCCCCTTCTGGAGGAAGTCGTGCCGATCCCTTCGCCGAGCCGACGTTGGATGACTTCAGGAGGCGATCCCTTCGGAGAGGACCGCCTCTTGCAGACCACTGGAGAGGTGGTTGTTCCGATCACGAGATGGGGGATGTCCCCTAGCTCAAGATAGCGCGACTCGGTGAGATATCTTTGAACTCTCGGTGAACGCTGCATGAGGATCCTGGAGGTTCCAGTTCAGAGGGACCGGCGGGGTCAAGATCAGCTCGCCCAGAGCCGAGCGCAGGACCAGCGTGGCTCCGTCCAGGCTCCACCGGATCGGGTGGGCCGGACGAAAGCGGTTGCCGTCAAAGTACTGTTCCGTGGCTTCGATGGCGCCCGGCCCAGCCGTGACCGTGAGTCGATAGGCCACGCCTCGAGCAAAATCGGCGCAGACCTGGCTGAGATGGTGCCCAGCCGAGGCGCTGACCTGCTGGACCCAGGGGCCGAAGCTGACCGCGATGCCGCCGGGATCGACGGTCAGCCTGCCGGGAAGAAGCCGCACGGGTTGGCCGGGTGAGCCTAAGCGAAGGCGACCGGCAACCTCGCTCAGCACCCCTCCCCCAGCGAAGTGCACCTCCCTGGCGGTATCATGACGAAAATGGCGCGGTGTCGCGTCGAAAAGGGCCTGGGAGCGGGGCTCCAGGCATGGGGCAACAAGGGTCATACGTTCTCCTGACTAGCGTCGTCCTGTAAGGATAGGTGGGAGAGGTGAACCCCCGCTGGAACGGGAGGGTCAGGAGTGGACTAGAGGTTAACCGAGTGTTGCCGAGACGACAAAGAAGCTCCGCCAGGGGCGAAGCTTCTTTGCCTCTCTGAAACCAGAGGTTAGAGCTTAGGGCTGAGTGCCGTCGCTGAGCATGCCCAGCTCCTGCTGCAGGAAGATCCACTTGTCGGCTTCAGCTTCGACCAGCTTGCCCACCGGTTTGCCCGCGCCGTGACCGGCGTTGGCTTCGATGCGGAGCAGGATCGGGTTCTCTTCCTGGTCGCGGCCCTGGGCTCGCTGCAGCTCGGCGGCCATCTTGCGGGCGTGCAGAGGGTCGGTGCGGCTATCCTTCTCTCCGGCCATCAGGAACGTCGCAGGATACGGAACGCCGACGCGCTCGAGCTTGGACTTGACGTTCTGGTAGGGCGAATAGGCGTTGATGTAGTCGAACTGGCCTTTGTCCGTCGAACTGCCGTACTCGGCGCGCCACAGCTTGGCGATACCGAATTCGTCGTAGCGGACCATGTCCAGCAGCGGCACCTGCACGATGGCGGCCTCGATCATTTCGGGCGCCTGGGTGACGGCGGCGCCGGTCAGCAAGCCGCCGTTCGAGCCGCCGGCCACGGCCAGCTTGTTGTGGTTAGTGTAGCCTTTGGTGATCAGGTGCTGTCCGGCAGAGATGAAGTCGTCGAACACGTTCTGCTTCTTCTCGAAAGTACCATCCTCGTGCCACTCGGCGCCGAACTCGCCGCCGCCGCGCAGGTTGGCGACGGCGTAGATGCCGCCTTGCTCCAGCCAGTGAGCGGTCGACTTCGAGAAGCCGGGGGTCATGCTGACATCGAACCCGCCGTAGCCGTAGAGCAGCGTCGGGGTGTCGCCGTCCATCTCCAGGCCCTTCTTGTGGACGATGAACATGGGAACTTTGGTGCCGTCGATCGAGCGGAACCACTCCTGCTTCACGTCGTAGTTCTCGAAATCGAACGGCACTTCGTCCTGGGTCTTGACCGACGGCTTGGTGGTGCCGGGCTCGAGCTCCAGGGAAGCGTTGGGGAAGTTGTAGGAGCTGTAGGAGAAGTTGATCTTGCCGTCGGCCGTCTTGTGCAGGCCCGACACGGTGCCGATGCCGGGCAGTTCGACTTTGCCGGCGGCCGTCAGCGCGCCGTCCTGAGCCGCATCGTAGATGGCGACTTCGGAGTGGGCGTTGCGCAGGTAGTTGGCATAGATCTTGCCGTCGACGCGGGTGACGTCTTCTAAGGTGGCGTCCTTGTCCTGGGGCAGCAGTTCAACCCAGTGGTCCTGCTGCGGCTTGGCCACATCGATCTCGAGCAGGCGTTTGCGAGGGGCGTCGAGGGTGGTCAGAACCTGAAGCTTGTTGCCGTTGTCGACGAACTCGGCCGACGACTTGGCGTCCACGCCTTCGATCACGGTGGTGCGCTCGCCGCTCTTGACGTCCTGCAGGAACATATCGTCGCGGGTCCAGCCCTGGGACACCGTGAAGAGCAGCTTTTCACCGTTGGGCGACAGCGAGACCGACGACCAGGCTTCGCGGGGCAGCCCTTCGCCGAACACCTTGGGGTCGTTTTTGGGGTCTTCGCCAAGCTTGTGATGGAAAACGTGGCGGTGGTAGTCTTCTTCGCCGGCGGGTACTTCGCCCGGGGTGGGATACTTGGTGTAGTAGAAGCCGGACTCGTCGGGCTCCCAGGCGATGGAGGCGGCGCGGGTTCGGGGGATGACCTCTTCGCGCTCCTTGCCCGTCTCCAGGTCCAGGATGTGCAGACGGCTCCACTCGTCGCCACCGGACGAACGTCCGTAGACCAGCAGGTTGCCCTTCGGGGAGTGGTAGCTCCAGTCCAGCGCCTCGGTGCCGTCTTTGCTCCAGCTGTTGGGGTCCAGCACCGGCTTGAACTCACCAGCGGCATCCTTCATATAGAGGGCGGCCTGGTTCTGTCCGGGGTTTCTCTTGAACACGAACTCGCGCTCGCCCACCTTGTAGGGGCGGTCCGGCGTCTTGCCAGAGAACAGTTCGGTCAGGCGGTTGACCACGGCTTCCCGCTCGGGGATGTTGTGCAGCCTGGCATCGGTGAAGTCGTTCTGGGCTTTGGTCCAGTTTTTCACCTCGTCAGATTCGCCGTTTTCCAGCCAGCGGAAACGATCGACCACGTCCTGTCCGTGATAGTTGTCCACCACGGGACGCTCTTCGGTCTTCGGGGCGAACTTTTCCGGGCGGGCGAGGGGGCGCTGAGCGCCGAGGCTGTTGGCTAAAATCTGCACTGTGGTCAAATCTCCTTGAATCGCAGTAAACACGATTCTCGGACGCGACAGTTTGCCAGACTGTGAACAGATATCCCAACGAGAGCGATGGGCGGGCGACTCAGTTCTGTTCAGCGCTTACCGAAGAGCCGTCGCAGCGCGGACCGGGCGGCGTGATAGCCTCCCATCCCGTGAACGCCCCCCCCGGGGGGGACGGAAGCCGAACAGCAGAACGCCCCGCCGCCCAGATAGTAAGGGTCGGGCGAAGGGAACGGTCGAGCGGCCACCTGCCAGAGCGTGTTGGCGCCGCCCAGAATGTCGCCGCCCACGTAGTTGGGGTTGTCCCGCTCGAAGTCGGCGTTCCCCATGGCGTGACGTCCCAGCACCAGATCTCGGAAACCGGGAGCGTACCGTTCGAGTTGCCGTTCGACCAGGTCCGTGGCATCGCCGCTCCAACCGTTCGGAGTGTGCAGGTAGACCCAGAACGTGTGCTGCCCCTGCGGGGCCCGAGTAGGGTCGAACAGGCTCGGCTGCACTCCCAGCATATAGGGCTGCTCGCCTACCCGCCCTTGCCAGATCAGCGCTTCCGAGCGCGAGATATCGGCCAGGTCGCCCCCCAGGTGGATGGTTCCGGCCTGCGCCAATAAGGGATCGGCCCACGGCATCGGCGCGGAGAGGGCGTAGTCCAGCTTGAATAGCCCTGGTCCCAGGCGATATCGGCCCAGCGCCGCCCGCCGCAGCGGGTCCAGAAGAGGGCCGAGCAGTCGGAGTAGCGGCCGAGCGGAGAGGTCGAGGATAGCGGCACGATGAGGTGGCAACTGCTGCAGCGAGGTGATCTTTCGAGAGCATTCGATCTCGACGCCTTGCTCGCGCAGCCTGGCCTCCAGCGCTCCGGCGATCGAAGCCGAACCGCCTCGAGGCAGCGGCCAACCCGCCAGATGAGCCTGAACTCCCAGCACGCAAGCCACCGCCGACGACGACAGCGCCGACATCGGCAGCAGCGAATGTCCCGCCAGCCCGGCCCAAAGCGCCCCTCCACGCTGCCCGAACCGCTGACCTAGAAGGGAGGCCGAAGTCAGGGCCAGACCGCCAAAGCGGGCCAGACGCGGCAGCAAGGCCGGCGCGGCCGGTCGCAGAGGCGAACCGAGCAGGGCGTCTTCGAGATGGGGCCAGTCCGAACAGAGCGCCCCCATCACCGACCGGTAGCGCTGCCCGCCTTTCCCCCCGATGCTTTCGGCCGTACGGGACAGATCGCGGTACAGCATCACGGCCGGCTGCCCGGGCAGGGGATGGCCTGCCGGAGCGGGAGGGTCGATCCACTCCAACCCGTACCTCTCCAGCCCCATGCCCTTCAGGACCGGGCTGGAGCGACCAAACGGATGAACCGCCGAGCAGGTGTCGTGCCGGAAGCCGGGCAGCGTCAACTCTTCCGTGCGGACACCGCCGCCCAGGGTCGGCCGTGCCTCGAGCAGCAGCACCTCGAGCCCTTGCTCGCGGCAGAGCGACGCTGCTACCATGCCGTTGACACCACTACCTACGACGACGACGTCGTAACGCTTGTTCATCGCTCTTGCCCGGAGAACATCGATGGTCTGCTGCTAGCCCGCCTAAGGGCCGCAGGTCCTTAGTGGGTTTCCCGGTCGATCCCGCTCTCTTCACGCACGGTGCGTTCGACCAGCGCCTTCATCACGTAGCGATGAGAGACCAGGAACTGCACGTAGGTGTCCATAGCTTCCAGGAAAAAATCTAGCGTCACGGGAGATTCGGGTTTCAGCCCCATCTCCTCGGCCTTGCCGCGCAGCCCTTCGACCCGCTTCAGGTCAGGGCGCATCCTCTTTACGGCGTTGGCGATGGCCTGGTCCTCAAAGAACCCCTCGGCCTTCATCCATTCAAACGAATCCATTTCCGACATCTCACCGACTCCCGCGGTCCGGACGCTTGGTACGCTTGTCCCGGTCCCGCTTCAAAGTATTCCCAGGCCTGCGAGGGGGCTCCCCAGCCCGCTCGCGATCCCTGGCCGGCGGCTTCTCCTCGACCTCCTCCTCCCCTGCCCGAAGGAGGTCGGCGAACGGCTCCCAGGCGGAGCCCGCGGTGGGTTCAGGGCGAGAGGTGAAAGTCATCGGCTTGCCCGTTACCGGATGGGTCAGACGCAGGCGGTAAGCCCACAGTCCGATGGCCGGGACGATCGCGCGATCGCTGCGCTGGTTCGAATACTTGACGTCGAAGGCCAGGGGGTGATCGATGCGGGCCATCTGGGCTCGAATCTGGTGCTGCCGCCCGGTCAAAGGCTCGACCTCGACAAGCGCCTGCTTACCGTCCGGCGAAGGACCCATAACACGATAGCTCAGCTCGGCGCGAACACTACCGTTCTTCTCTTTGTCCAGCACCACCATGCGGTTGACCCCTGGAAGCTTCTTGAGATAGTGCACGAGTTTGGCCTGGCGAACCTTGGGCATCCCCTGACAGACGGCAAGGTAAGTTTTCTTGACCCGACGCTGGCGGAACTGGTCGCTCAGGCGGGCCGCCGACTTCGAGGTCCGACCCAGGGCGACCACCCCGCCGGTCGGACGGTCGAGCCGATGCACCATCCCGATGTAGACGTCGCCGGGCTTGTTGTAGCGCTTCTTGATGTAGGCCTTGGCGATATCGAGCAGGCTCGGATCGCCCGAGTCGTCGCCCTGAGTGGGGACTCCCGGAGGCTTGACCACGATCAGGAGGTGGTTGTCCTCGTAAAGCACTTTGAGATCGCTGGGTACAGCGTCGCGACGTTTCATCGCGAAAGGGCAAGCGCCCACCCGTTGGGAAAGGGGCGCGAGATGAAAAGGATTCTTTCGACCATCGCCCCGCTCTTTCTCCTCCTGCTGGCCTCTTCTCCTGTCCAGAGCCAGGAGGCGCCCTGGGCCTGGACCCCCAGCACCTTAGAACTTCACGGTAACGAGATCACTTTCGAGTGGGCCGTTCCGAAACTCGTTCGCGCTCCGGGCGACGCGGCCCACTGGCAAAAGCTGTTGGACCGTCGCATGCGAGACCGCATGGGAGAGTTCCAAACCGCCTTCGAGGAGGCACGACGTGAGGACGCCGTCCTGCTCCGCGAGAATCCGGACTACAAGCCCAATCCGTGGGAGTCCAGCGGCGGCTATCGCGTGGTCTGGCAGGATCCTCAGCAGTTGGTGCTACTGTGGCACGGTTACGACTACCGGGGCGGCGCCCACGGACTGCCGGTCTACGAAGTGACGGTACTTTCCAGTGGGCAGCCCGACGATCTGCTGCCGCCTCAGGCCCTGTTCCAGGACGTTCCGGAACTGCTCCCTACCCTCAGCGAGGCGGCTCGGGCCGCTCTGGCCTCGCAGTCGCCGGAGCCGCTCGACGAGTGGGCTCTGAAAGGCAGCGCCCCGGCCTGGGAGAACTATAGCGTGATCTATCCCTCCTTCGAGAACGGACGCCGACGCTTCGAGGTGATCTTCCCTCCTTATCAGGTCGCTCCGTACGCGGCCGGGGCCCCTACCGTCGAAGTCCCCTGGGAAGTCCTGGCGCCGTTTACGCCCGGCCTGACCGAGGGGGTTCCGCTCCCTTGACTTCGAATCTGCTCGGACTTCCCCGAGCCGCCGACCTTCAACTGGTCGCCCTGGACCTGGACGGCACCGTGATGTGCCCTTACGGGAAGGCGCCGCTAAGTCAGCGTTGCCTGGCCGCTGTCGCCGCGCTTCAGCAGGCCGGCCTTCCCGTAACCTTCGTGACCGGGCGGACCGAGGATTACGCGGCCCCTATCGCCGAGCGGTTTGCCGTGACCACTCCTCTGGTGACCTACAACGGCGGCCGCATCTACTCTCCGACCGAGGGCCGAACGCTGTACCAGGCGGCCATCCCGACCGGCCGCGTGGAAGAGCTTCTGAGCTGGCTCGATGGGCTGAGCGACGTGGTCGCGGTCTACTGGGGCAGCCCCGCGGGGCTGAAGCTGGTGCAGAACCGGCCCTCGGGCGATGATGCTATGGACGACTATCTGTTTGGCACTCCGCGCCAGGTGGTGGGGCCGTTCCTGGCCGGGCGAGAGGCCGACGACACGCTGTCGAAAGTTATCGTGGTCAGCAAAGAGCCCATGGAGGGCGAGTTGACCCGGCACTTCGGTAGCGACATCCAACCGGTGCGGACTCATCCCGATCTGTTCGAGATTTTGCCCGGTGGGGTCAGTAAAGGCACCGGGGTCCTTCGCCTGTGCCAGATGCTGGGCATCGACCCCGCCAAGGTGCTGGCTGTGGGCGATCAGGAAAACGACGTGGCGACCTTCCAGGCGGTGGGCTATTCGGTGGCCATGGCCGACGCGCCCGACTCGGTGAAGGCGCAGGCGCGCTGGGTAACGGGGCTGTTCCAGGACGAAGGCTGCGCCCAGGTGCTGGAAGCGCTGCTGGCCGACCGCTAAGGACGGCTTCCCGATCGCCTTTCGACGGCACCTATCGGCTCACGAAGGGCAAGGAGACATGTCGGGCTGGACGAAGTGGGCCAAGCTTGACCTATTCCGTTCACGTCCAAGATTTCCAGGCCTTCAGCTGCACCTCGTGCGGCCGCTGCTGTAAACCGTGGGAGGTCGCCATCGAAGCGGCCCAGCGCGAGGCGATCGAGGCGTCTCGGGAGTATCAGGCGCGGGTTCGAGAGAACTATCAACCGCTGGTGGTCGAGCGGCCCGGCGTGGCTTCGCTGGGCGACCGTGGGGACGACGCCTGCACCTTTCTAGACCCGGACAATCTGTGCCGTCTGCACGCCGAAATCGGAGGTCGCTTGAAGCCGCTGGGCTGCCAACTGTATCCCTATCAGGCGGTACAGACTCCGGCCGGGATGTACGTCTATCTTTCCTACGCCTGTCCGCCGGTGGTCGCCGGACTGGACCGCGACGCCGCCTCGAACCGCCAGGATCTCGACCAGGCGCTGGGACGCTACGCGGCGCCGTTACCGGATAGCGAAGACGACCCGTATCGAGTCGAACTTCACGGAGAGAGGGAGTTGTCGTGGGAAAGCTATCTGCAGCTCGAGGGTCGACTGCTCGAGGCGTATCAGCGGGAGCGTCCCTGGGACTCTCTTCTGGAGATCGCCCTCTGGCTACTCGGGCAGCCCTCCTTTGAGGAGCCGTGGCCGCCGATTCCGCTGGGGCGGATCGACCTCGAGTTCCCTCGCGAGCTTTTTACCTCGTACCTGGCAGCGCTGATCGGGACGTTAGAGCCGTTTGTCCAGGACGGCCCGGGAGCGCTCCTGGTCCGGGCTGTGGAAGAGGGTCGCCCGGTTCGGCTGGAGAGGTTGGGCCTGGACCTTCCACCCCTCTCGCTGGCGCCCCCCGTCCAGCCCTGGCTCCTGGATCTCCTGGAGCGCTACTTTCGCGACGCGGTGCTGGGCAAGTCGATCCTGAAATCCAGCGTGATCTCGCGCCTGCTCTGCCTGGCCTGCGCGATGGCGTTGACGATGCACTTCGCGGAAGCCTACCGGCTTCAGCGGGGGCTGGAAGAGATAGGGTTAGAGGAGGTCACGGACGCCTTCCGCCTGGTCGAATCCGACCTCACCACTCACTCTACGGTCACCGCCGGCTACTACGACGAACTCGCCGATACGTTCGCCCGACTCGCCACGTTTTCCGAAGAGATAGCATAGGACCTCACCTGCAGATCGCCTGGATGGTGGTCCGCCGACATCAGAAATGATGGACGGCGAGGATGGCGATGTTGTCCTGGCCGCCGGGATAGCCGTCCACTCCGGCCAGAGCCGCCCGGGCCAGAGCGGTAGCGAAGCGCTCCGCGCGGTCCTCCCCTTCCTCGGGGCCTTCCGCCTCCAGCCCCGCAGCGACCTGCTCGATGCGGGCCGGGGTCAGAGAGGTTTCGGGCTGGCGATAGTGGCACTCGTCCACCCCATCGCTGTGCAGACAAAGCAGGGTGCCCGGACGGAGCCACAGTTCGACCTCGTTCCACCCGTCGGGGTGAGAGAGAGCGTCGAGCCGTAGATAGCTGTCGTCCCGTCCGTTATGAACCGTCCAGCGCCCCTCTTCTAAGGTTGCCAACGAACTGTCGCCGGTGGACAGCGCCAGCACGTGACCCGAGGCCGAATCGTAGATCGCCACCAGCAGGGTGGTCGCTGAACTTACCTCGAGATGAGGGCGCTGAATGCGCAAGCAAAGATCGAGAAGCTCGGCCCTGGTTTCCGGAAACTCGCCCCTGGCTAGCCGCTTGAGCAGTCGATGACTGGCCTCGACCCCGAAGTGAGCGTCGGCCACGGCCAGGAGATAAACCGAACCGCGCTGTTTGATCAGCAGCGCGTCCTCGTTCGGCTCGGCTTTGCTGGCTTTGAACGCCAGCGACGGGCTGTGCCGATCGCTGCCCACGCACAGCGCCGCCGCTACGCTGCCCAACTGGGAGACGGCGACTTCATCATAACCTTTATGATCCCGTCCCAACATCAGCACCGAGGCCGACCCTTCGGTCTCGGCGCCGAGGTGCGCCAGCACCCCGAAATGGTCGGAGACAAAGAGCTCCGGCCCCAGAGGCCGCCGACCCAGCAAGACCATCTCCTCGACCGACCAGCGCCCGCTCTCGTCGCGGATCAGAATCCGGTCGAAGCGGACCTGCTTGGCTCTCCGCGTCTGGGCCAGCCTCATGCTGTTGGCGCGGGTATCCTCGGTAAAGCCAGGGCGGTCGGGGTAGCGCTCGCTCCACAGATCGCGATAGCTCGGGTGCAGGCGCGAATTCTCGGCCGTCCAGGACGAACAGAAGTTGAAATCGCCCAGGACCACCGCCTGCGAAAACGGCTCGAGTTCACGAAACAGCACTTCCAACTGCTGGCCTCGGACCGCCTCGTTGGTGCGAAGACTTTCCAGATGCACCGTGGCCGCCACCGCCGTACCGCCGGGGGTGTCCATCTCGGCCAACAAAGCGTATCGGCCCATCGTCCCGGGCAGCGGAAGGCGACGAAAGCAGCGAGGCGCGCGCCGCGAAAGCAGGACCAGCCCGTGCTGCCCCATTCTCTGGGGCTCGACGTCGGACACGGTGTAGTCGCGTCGCACCCAGGGCCGCTCCAGAATCCGCTCGAGGAGTTCCGGCCGAACCTCTTGTAAGGCGATCAGGTCGGCATCACAATCCTTGAGCTCTCTGAGCAGCCCCTCGGCACGCTCTTCGAACCCGTAGTCGGCGAACCAGACGTTCCAGGTCAGACAGGTGAAATGGGCGCTTCCCACCGCCAGCGAAGCGGGCGCCGGCTCCCACTCGTCCAGCGCCGCGCTATATCGAAAACCATGCTTAGGAACCGGCATGCCCAAAGCCGTTCGCCCGCCCCGCCCCTCTCCCTGTGGACCAGAAGCCCTCACCGTCGAGGAACTCGCCTCCCAGAGCGCGGTTTGGCGGACAAAAGGCCTCGGAGCTTCCGCGGCAAAAGGAGAGTTATGAGTCAGATCAACGAACGCCCCGATTTGAAAGAGAGCCTCACGGACGAGCAGTACCGCGTTACCTGCCTGTGCGGTACCGAACCGCCCTTCCAGAACGAGTACTGGGACAACAAGCGCAACGGCATCTATGTCGACGTGATCTCGGGTCGCCCTCTGTTCGCCAGCACCCACAAGTACGATTCCGGTTCAGGCTGGCCCAGCTTCTTCCAACCTTTGGATTCTGAGGAGATCGTCGAAGTCACCGACGATTCCCACGGCATGATCCGAACCGAAGTCCGCTCGAAGTCCGGCCAGGCCCATCTGGGCCACGTCTTCCCCGACGGCCCCCCTCCCACCGGACTTCGCTACTGCATCAACAGCGCCGCCCTGCGATTCGTACCCGAAGGCGAACTCGAAGCCAACGGGCTGGGGCACCTCAAAGACCGCCTCGCTTCGGACCGATAACAGGCGGGCAAAGACCACCGGAACGGCGCTCCCTCGACAAAGCGAGGCGAGCGCCCTTTCTTTTAGCCCCTTACCGCTGGGGAGTGACGGCCAGATCCTGCAGCACTCGCCGCCAGGCGCCCACCTCGGGCGAACGCGCCTCGTCGCGATGTTCGGTCCAGCGGGCAAAGAAGCTCTGGGCCGACTGCCGTACCTCCAGCCGCAGGCGTTCCGGGTGGCGACGCTGCAGGCGTAAGAACGTCTGAGCGACTTCGTCGAGCAAACGCTGCAGTTCGTCCTCCCGCCCGGAAATCAAGGGCTCTAAGAGACCGAACAGCGGGGTCGAACGGAACGAGTAGACATCTTCCGTGCGCGCCAGGTCCTCGCCCCACTGCGCCAGGAACAGCGCCAGTCGCCGCTCGACCGCAGCGCGAATCCCCGGGGGGCAGCCGGGATGCCAGGCCACCGCCGCCAGCGCCTCGAGGCCCAGATTCTGCAGCTCCAGGGAAAGGATGTGGGGCAGCGCCAGACTCTCGTCGTCCTTCTTCAGCGCCGCTCGCAGCGCGTGCTGCATGCTGTCGGGCCCCGACTGGAACAGTCGCTGCAGAAGGTTGGAGACAAAGCTGCGCTCGGGCTGGAAGGGAGAGCCGGGAGTGCGGAAGACGGCGCGAATCAGGCCGAACGTCCAGGCCAGGTCCTCCGGGCTACCGCTCTTGAGCGTTTCCGTCCATCCACCCACCACGGCGTCCGGCTGCAGACAGCGCGACAGGGCCACCGTGGCCGCACCAAGCATGGCCTCCTTCTCGTCGTCGAGACCAGCCTCGAGCTGGCGGGTCAGTTCGCGGGCCACCACCACGATCCGATCTCGGGTCGCAGCCGACAGCCCGGGGAAAGCGGCCAGCCGCTTCATGAGGTCCCAGAAGTAAAGATTTCGTCGCGGGTTGGAAAGCAGCTCCCCGATCCGAGCCTCGGTGCTGTCGTCGACCAGAGGCGGCTGTCGCTCCAGGCACTGCCCCAGCCAGCTCAAGCGCTGAAAACTCAGGGTAGTACGCCTCCACTCCTGTTCCCACAGTTCCGGCCCCTGCCAGTCGAGCGCCCCCAGGACGGAAGCGATGAGAGGACGGTTCTCGACCGTCAGGGTCCAGTTTTGCCCTACCAGCACCGCCTTCCGTCGCTCTTCCGGGGTCGCTTCGGCGGCCCACTCGGCAAACGCCTCGGCCACCTCGCGATGCTGTAGCAGGGGGCTCTTGAGCAGCAGGCCCCAGTGCTGCTCGGCGTCACGTAACGCCTGCACGAAAAGCTCGCTGACCCGACGGAGATAGTCCGGATGCTCCCCTACCAACTGCTCCCACATGGCCATCGCGTTCAAGGTCTGGCGCTCGCTCAGGCAGTCCAGTCGGGTCAACGCCGAACCGTCCAGCACCGAAGGGCCGAAGGCGCCCAGCAGTTCGGCCAGGGCCAGCGACCCCGCCGTGCTGCCGACCGACAGCGCTTCGACGGCGAAACGCTGGCTCAATTTCGCTAACTCTTGCTCTTGACCGGTCGAGCTATAGACCCGGCGCAGCGCCTCTCCTAAAAGGATACGCTCCCCGGTGTCGCCAGACATTTCCAGACGACTGGCCAGGGTCTCGACGGAGGCCCTCTCATGAAGGGCGAACCGCTCTAGCAGGACCAGCAGATGAGAACGCTCCTCGGGCGTCAACAGATCATGTTTCGAGAGGAAGGCGTCCAGCAGCCGATGGGTCAGCATGCTGGCTCCGGTCGCCTCGCCGGTAGCGCGCAGCGGGCGCAAACTCTCGCGCAGGACCTGTCGCCCCCTCTCCGAGCGGGCCAGGCTCTCCAGCACGGTGGTTCGGATGCCGCTCCAGTAGGCGGTCCAGGCCGGAGATTGGGGCGAAGCTTCTGCCCCCAGCAAGAACCCCAGCGCCTGCCGCCCCTCCGACTCGGGCTGGCCGAACAGTTGGCGTAGCGCCTGCCCCAGGGGAGGCGAGATCTCCTCGAGTTTGTCCGCCACTTCGCGGTTGAGTTCGCTCCGATGGCGGGCCAGCGCGGCAGCCACCACGGCGGCTCGTGCCGCTCCGTGAGGGGCCGCTCGGAAGAGATGACGGAACGCCTCGACCAGCTTTTCCTCGGATTCGCCATCGAGCAAGGTCAGCGAAGCCGCCTGCAGTTCGTCCTCTTTCCAGGCGCCGCCGGCGCCCGGTGAGCTAAGCAGGGAGCCGCTGCCGTAAACCGCCTGCAGCGGGACCAGGGCGCCGGGCGCATTGTCCCCTAGCTCGGGTTGACTGGAAGTCGAGTTCGGGAGGTCGCCTTCCAGCTCTCCCTCGACCCCGATCAGCAAGATTCCGTCGCCGGTATGACGATAGGACCAGCCGTGCTGTTGGGACAGAGTAGGAACCTGGTCCGGGGCCTGGACCAGCCCCTGAACTTCGTCGAGTCCGAACTCTCCCGCCGACCACGCTTCGAGGAGTGCGAAAGAGAACAACAGACCCGCCTCGGCGGCCCCTCGCAAGCAGACCAGGTCGCGGAAGCCCAGGCTGATCCCCTCGTCATCCAAGTACTTTTTTAGAGCCCGGTTAGAGGCCCCCAGGTCGGGGCGGAAGAAGTCTTGCAGTAGGTCGGACATTAGCGCCAAGTTTTCGCCTCATCGGGATTCCGCTCCCTCTGAATTCTTGGTAATATCAGCTGACAAGTGAGCAAGGGAAATGCCAGACGATGTTCACAAATAGTTAACAAACATGGCACTTTACGAATGGACCCGGTGCGGGATACCATAACCAGAAAGCAAGACTGCTTAATCGAAAGGGAGAGACACGACAATGGACATGGCCTTCAACTCAATGATCAACCAGCAGCAGGCGCAGATGCAGCAGATGCAGCAGCTGAACTCGCTGCAGAACCAGCGCCAGATGCAGCAGGCGCAGATGCAGCAGGAGAACAACTCCACCTATCAGCAGATCAACACCATCCAGCAGCAGATCCAGTCCGAGAATCAGAAGGCTCAGGCTCAGCGCCACCAGATGCGTCAAGAGACCGACAACAAGGTCCGCGAAATGGCGAACGAAACCTACGTCAACCGCGTCAAGACTTCCGATAAGCAGCAGAAAGCCGTCCTCGACTTCGTCAAGGGTTAAGCTTACCAGCTGAGAGCCTCTTTGAGGCTCCCTCGTTACTTCGAAATCCCTTTCCTAACAAGGGACTTAGACAGAGGCTCTCGCAAAAGAGAGGGGTATCCCCCCTCTCTTTGTCTTTTCCGGCGAGAGTCTCTGTCGTTCATTTGGGGAGAGATACAGGCCTGGTGTCGAGCCGCGCTCTCTGGCGCGTCCCCTCCCCCTGCCCTCACCTCCGTTCCTGCCTCGTAGCCTTCCGGCCCTGAACGCTCCCGGAACAGCGCCGCCCCCCGAGGAAAACGTCTTCGAAACATTGAGCTCCCCGCGCAGTTAGGGTATATTGTTTACAAGTATACCAAAACGCCGGGGGGGCTCGGAGGGAGACGCAGAGTGGACACGATCGACAACCCGTTGCAGGTCGCCGAAAGACGCTGTTTGCAGCCATTTTTGCCCATGATCTACACAGCATGGGCGGGAGGTGAGCTGTCTCCGGGCGAGTTGCGCGGCATGCGTAAGAAGCTGGAAGGCGGAGGCGACCTGGACGCCAACAGCCAGCTTCTCCTGGACCTCTGGCTGAACCCGGAAGCTCCGCCCTCGGCGGCTCAGCTGGAAATTCTTCGTGGCACCATCAAGGGCAAGATGGCCCAACTGTCAGGCGACACCCCCGCCACCCTGGCCGAATTGGGCGAAGCGCTGGCCGGCCATTCCGGCACCGTCCCCACCGGTATGAAAGCTCTGCTCGAAGAGATCCAGACCGCGCTGGGCGCCTACGACCACGAAGCGATCAAAGAGATCCTGGGCACCCGGGCCGCTGAAGAAGAGGCGCCCGCGCCGGCCGCGCCGGGCCACAGCGGCTTCAATGTCGCCGATCTGACCGCCTATCTGGAACATCCGTACGCCGAGCGTTACGAGTGGGCCCGCAAACTTCTGAACAACCCTCGCTTCTACCACTCTTATAACGACAGCAAAGAAACCCAGCGCGAGCGGGTCTGGTCGTGGTGCAAAGAGATCGCCCGCGAAGGGCTGACCGCCCTACCCTGGGGTAAAGAGTACGGCGGCGGCGGCGACGTTGGCGGTTTCCTGGCGGCCGCCGAAGTCATGGGCGCTTTTGACGGCAGTCTGCTGATCAAGTTTGGCGTGCATATCGGCTTGTTCGCTGGCTCGATCTACAACCTCGGTTCGGATCGCCACATCAAGCAGTACCTGCACAAAGCGATCGCCATGGAGCTGCCCGGCTGTTTTGCCATGACCGAAACGGGCCACGGTAGTAACGTGCGCGACATCGAAACCCTCGCCACCTACGATAAGGAGCGCCAGGAGTTCGTCATTCACACGCCCCACGCCGGAGCCCGCAAGGACTACATCGGTAACGCCGCCTGCCACGCGCAGATGGCCACGGTGTTCGCCCAGCTTCAGATCGGCGAACAAGAGTACGGCGTGCACGCCTTCCTGGTGCCGATCCGCGATAAGGATGGAGGCATTCTTCCCGGCATCGCCATCGAAGACGACGGATCGAAGATCGGTCTCAACGGCGTCGACAACGGACGCATCGTGTTCAACCAGGTGCGCGTTCCTCGAGAGAATATGCTGGACCGCTTCTCTCAGGTGGCCGAAAACGGCGACTACACCTCGGTGACGAACAACGCCGGCAAACGGTTCTTCATGATGATCTCGACCCTGGTGATGGGGCGCGTCTCCATCTCGGCTGCGGTGACCGCCATGTCCAAAGTGGGCCTGGCCATCGCCATCCGCTACGGCGACCGCCGCCGCCAGTTTGGCCCGCCCGGGGGCCCCGAGACGGTGATCCTGGATTATCAGTCCCACCAGCGTCGCCTGCTGCCCCACCTGGCCACCGCTTACGCTCTGACTTTTGCCTGCCGCGACCTGATCTCGCTGCTAGACAATAGCGATGAAGAGACCCGTCGGGAATTGGAAACCCGGGCCGCTGGCATCAAAGTCGCCACCTCATGGCACGCCATCGAAAGCCTGCAGGTCTGCCGCGAAAGCTGTGGCGGTCAGGGCTACCTGGCGGTCAACCGATTCGGCAACCTCAAGGCCGACTCGGATGTCTTCGCCACCTTCGAAGGCTCGAACCCGGTGCTCTTGCAACTGGTCGCCAAAGGGATGCTGACCGAATACAAGCATCAGTTCAGCGGCAACAAGTTCTTCGGTATCGTAAAGTTCTTGACCAACAAGGCCGCTGTGGTGCTGACCGAGCAGAACCCGCTGACCACCCGCAACGTCGATGAGGCGCACCTGCGCGACCCCGAGTTCCACCTCTCGGCGCTGCGCTATCGCGAAGACTCCTTGCTGGTGTCGGCCGCTCGCCGCCTGAAGAGCCGCCTGGATAAAAAGATCGACTCGTTCCAGGCGTTCAACGAAGTTCAGGACCATCTCTGCAGCATGGCGATGGCTCACGTCGACCGGGTCGTGCTCGAGAGCTTCCAGAAAGCTGTCGAGAAGGCGCCCAACGCCGAGGTCAAGGCCACCCTGGGTCGCCTCTGCGCCCTCTACGCTCTGACCCGGATCGAAAAGGACGCCGGCTGGTTCCTGGAGTCGGGCCTGCTGGAACCGGTCAAGGCCAAAGCCGTGCGGCGCCAGGTGCTGAAGCTGTGCGCCGAGATCCGTCCTCAGGCTCGGGCTCTCGTCGACGCCTTCAACTTCTCGGACAAGATTCTGTCGGCGCCGATCGCGCTGGGAGATCACCCGGCCTAAGAAGATGGTGGAGAGGCGCCTTGATCAGCCCCTGCTGATCGACCCGCACTGCCATCTCGACGACCCTCTCCTGACTTCCAGCCTGGAGGAGGCCTTTCCACAGGCCCTCCAGGCTGGTGTCGTTGGGGCTATCATCCCCTCTTATGGACCCGATCGATGGGAGGAGCAGAATCGGCTGCTGCAGGGCGACCCTCGGTTTCGCCTGTGGGCAGGCTTCGGGCTCCACCCTTGGGCCGTCGAAACGGAGACCCCTCCCCAGGCGCTCCTCGCCTCTCTAGAGCGAGGCTGGCAAGAATACGCCTTGCCCTGGCAACAGCAAGGCCAACTGGTCGCGGTGGGCGAGTTTGGCCTGGACCGAGTTCGCAGGGTTCCCCTCCCCCTGCAGCGCGCCGTTTTCGACTGGCACCTGAGCAAGGCGCGCCAGCACGACTTGCCGGTGATCCTGCATCTCGTCCGCGCTGACGGCGCCGCTTTCGAACTGCTCGAGGCCGGCGCGCCATGGTCCGGCGTCGTGCATGGCTTCGGAAGCCACGCCGAAACCGTGCCGCGCTACCTGGACCTGGGGTTGGATCTCTCTTTTGGCAGTGCTCTTCTCAACTCGGAAAAGGTCCGTGCGTCGCTTCGCGCGACCCCTCTGGGCCGTCTGATGTTCGAAACCGACGCCCCAGCAGGCCTCAAAGGCGACTTCCCCTCTCCCAAAGGCCCCGCTTTCCTAATCAAGATCGCCGAAGCGGCTTCGCAGATCCTGGGAAAGAGTGTAGAATACCTACTGGCGAGGCACAGGGAAAACTGTGCCAGGGTTTTCCGGTTGTCCCCTCGCGGAGCGGACAGCGCACCTCAAAGCCCGGCGCCGCCAGACCAAGGAGAAAGAATCAGCCCGTGAGCACCACTGCAACCACCACCCCGGACAGCCCCGAAATCGACGAAAACTACAAACTGCACCGCCGCTTCGACCGCATCGGTCGCCTGGTGGGCGATGGCGGAATGGCCAAACTGTTTGGGGCCAGGGTCGCTGTGATCGGCCTGGGCGGCGTAGGCAGCTTTGCCGCAGAATCGTTGGTGCGTAGCGGCATCGGAACAGTCGACCTGGTGGATTTCGACCTGGTTTGCATTACCAACTCGAACCGCCAACTTCAGGCGCTCAAAGGCACCATCGGCAAGTCCAAAGCCGAAGTGCTGGCCGAACGGATGAACGCCGTGAACCCCAAAGCGGTGATCAACCCGGTGCAGTATTTCTACAACGACCGCACGTCGGAAAAGCTTTTGCACCCCGACGGCCAACCGCTGGACTTCGTGGTCGACGCCATCGACAACGTGACCGCCAAGTGCCATCTGCTGGCCACCTGTCATAAGCTCGGCATCCCCGTGGTCACCTCGACCGGCGCCTCCGGCCGCTGGGACCCGACCGCCCTGTCCGTGCAAGACCTGGGCCTGACCACGGTCGACCCGCTGGCCCGCGACGTGCGCAAGATCCTGCGTACCCAGTACGGCTTCCCGGAAGGCAAAAAGACCAAATTCGGCATCACGGCCGTGGTTTCGAGTGAGGCGCCCGCCGCCCCTCAAGACCTGACCTACGATAACGGCGAAGGGTTCCGCTGTGTCTGCCCCGGCGGCAGCAACGGCATGCACTCGTGCGACAAGCGCTCCGTGATCTACGGAACCGCCTCGTTCGTCACTGGCACCTTCGGCCTGGTCTGCGCCTCCGTGGTGGTGAAGGCGCTGGCCGGACCGGCTTGAGCCTGACCCCTTCTCCTTCTGCCAGCGGGAGCGCGCCCTATTTTTTGGGCGTGCACGTGGGTCGCAGCAGCCTGCGTGGCCAACTTCTCCACCGGAGCGGCCGTTCCGTGGCCCTCACGGAGCGGCGCTTTCGAGCCTTGCCCGAACTGGGCGAAGCGCTCGAGGAAAGCTTCGGCGATCTTCAGCAGCAAGCTCCTGACGCCTGGGAGGCGCTGGCCGGGGCCGCCGTAGCGCTGGACAAAGGGTTACGCTGCTCCTTACCGTTCCAGCGGCTCAGCGCACGACTTCCCAACGCTCTGCCGCTGGTCACCTTGCCCGCCCAACTGGCGATCTTGCTGGGCGCGGTGCCCGACGGCCCTTCGCTGCTGGTCAGCCTGGGCTCGGAACTGCGCCTGGCTGCTATGGATTCAACCCATACCTACCGGGAGTTTCGCCTTCAGGAAGGTGGAGGTCAGTGGTGGACAGCCGAACTCGAGCGCCTTTCCGAGCACAGCGAGAAGCTGCGCCGAGCCCTGGACGGCCTGAGTCGCCCTGCGGTTATGAAAGCTTTGCCACGCCTGTTGGAGGGGGCCGACTTCCCCGCCCCGGACCCGGTTCTGAAAGTGCGGCTCGACGGACTCTGCCAGACGATTGCCGAAAGCTGCCTGGGCCTTTCGACTCGCCTGCCCGGGGTTCGTTCGCTAAGCTTTGCGGGCTTTCTGCATCCTTCGCCCATGTCGCGGCGCATCGCCGAAGACTGCCAGGGCAGCTTCTCCCTGCGGGAGGCGCGCTTTCCCGCCGAAGTCGGCGCCGCTCTGGTCGGACTGGCGCTGTATCTGGAGAACCAGGAGCGTGCCCATCTGGGGAAACCGCCCGAGGATGGCCAACCGGTAGGCGACAAGTGGGCCGTCCCGCCCTTGCTAGTGCGACGGCTCTACCGTACTCGCCGCCCCTTCGACGACTACCCTTCGCCGGCGGTCCGATGAGCCAACCTCGGATCACCACGCCGGGCCTGCGCCCTGAGCAGAAGCCGCGCCTGGGGTTGCTGGGCGAGGTTGCCTGGGGCACCGCCCTGGGACTTTATGAGTGTGTGATCCTGGGCCAGAAGGCGTGGTGGTGGCAGATGCACGGAGGGCTGTTGAGAGCCTACTGGGGCTGGAACCCCGACCAGGTGCTGGCCGACCTGCCCGATGAAGAGTACCGGGAGACCCTGGCTTACGGCGAGACGCCGGCTTCGAGCGTGCTCAAGATGTTAGAGGTCTGTCGTCAACATTTCCCCGACGCCGAGTCGCTGCTGGACCTGGGGGCGGGGCGAGGCATCATGGCTATGACTGCCGCCGCCAACGAGTGGGATGTCATGGCGATGGAATACCTGCGCGAATTCCTGGAGCGGTCGGAACCGCTGACCTTACGCTACGGCTGGCCGGTGCAGTGGGTCAAAGGCGACTTCTTGATCCTGCCCTTCCCCCCGTGCGACATCGTGCACGTGGCGGCCACGGCCTTTCCGGAAGAGACTCGAACCGCCCTGGCGGATAAGTTCGCGCGGGAATGCGGGCCGGATCAGGGAATCGTGACCCAGGACTGGATCCTCGACGAGGAGCGGTTCGAGACCATCGTCGGGTTCCGGCTGCCCGTCACCTGGGGAAGCTCGTACTTCACCCTGCATCGACGACGCAAGCTGGACCTGTCCCTGGAGAAAGACCTGGACTCTCAGAGCCAGGTCGCGCCATAGGATCGACCTGAACTTAGCGCGAGGTTAAAGACTCGCTGGCGTAGGCCGCCAGTCCGTTCCCCAGGAGAAGCAGCAATCCGTCACGCCCCACCAGCGCCTTGCCGCGCTCGATAGCCCGACCAGGTTCGAGTTCCGTCTCAACCTGCAGGCCCGCCCGGGCCTGGCCTGCCGCCAGGGCCACCCCTTCCGCAGGCAGATCTTTCGAATCGTCGGTGTAGCTGCCTTCGGTTACCACCATCGCTCGTAGACGAGGGTGAGTGGCCAGGTAGCGGACCACCTCGTCCACCCCGTGAATCCGATCGAGCAGGGTGCAAACCAGGACCATCCCGGACTCCGGGTTCTCGAAAAGCGGCTCGAGCGAGTCCAGCATCGCCTGGACCTTGGGCTTGCTGCTGGCCACGCAGAGAAGCTGCAGCGGCTCGCGTCCCATCACTTCCAGACGACCGGGGATCTGGCACTCGGCGGCGCCGCGCAGCACCGCCGCCGCATTCTCCCCTTCGAGCTGGGCCAACGCGACCGCCGCCGTGGCTGCGTTTTCTAGCTGGAAATCGCCCAGACAAGAAAGCTCTAGAGTGGTCTCCCGTCCGCCCTGCGTCAGCACGCCGCGACTCCCCCACAGGCCCGAAGAAACCTCGCGTAGCTCGAAGTCGCGACCGAAACGGGGGCCGTCCCGATCCATCAGCCGGTCTAGCTCCTCCTCGGAAATCGAAGGCTGTCGACCCACCACCACCCTTTTCGAGGGCACCGCGCTGAGCTTGTGCCAAAGCGGGCCGGAAGCCACGCCGAGATGCTGCCACTCGGGCGGCGCTTGCAGCATCTGCGCGTGGTCGGTAGCGATCGGCGTGACCATCGTCAGCGCGGCGGGGATGGCTCCCGCCGGGTCGCGACGCAGGCCGATGTTGGCCTCGACGATGCCCACGTCGACCTTCCACTCGGCGAAAGCGCGCAGCAAAATCCAGGTTCGCATATCGTAGGGCGCCAGCGGACCCAGCGCGGGGTCCAGACCCCTGGCCAGCTTGGGCAGCGGTTCGACGATGCGGGCGAACAGGTCCGGCTCTAACCAGGACTCTCCCAAAGAATCGATCAGCTGGTAGCGCTCGAGGTGGCCGTGCGGCGTCTCGCTCAGAGGCGGCTTGGTGCCCAATCCCACTCGCTTGCCGGCCGCGCGCAGCATAAAGGCGAGAAAACGTGCCGTCGAGGCCTTGCCGCAGCTGCCCGTGACCACCACCATCGGCGGCAGGTCGCGGAACAGGTCGCTGCGCCGGGCAAGATCGGCGAAACGTTCGCCGTGAAAGTGCGCGGGGTCTTCGGGGAAGCTGTGCTGCTCCTCGACCCATCGCATCGCTTCGAGAAAAGAGGTCATTTCCGTTTCACCTGAGCCAAACGAACGCCCACCAGGATCAGCACTGTGCCGGCCAACTGCACGGCCGTGAGCGGTTCGCGCAAGACAAAGGCCGCCACGACCAGAACGATAGGACGTTGCAAGAGATTGAAGACGCTCATATTCGTCGAACCAACGATAGCCAGAGCGTACAGGAAGGCCACATTGGCGATCGCCGCCGCAGCGCCCAGCCAGACGCCGAGGCCGTAACCCTGCGCCGGGATCGGGTCGAGAGCCGGGAAGATGAAGAGCAAGCTCACCGTCCCGTTGATCAAAAAGATGTACGTCGAAACCAAAATGGGCGGAAACTGCTTGGTGACCGTCTCCATCCGGGTCCGGTACACGGTCGAACTCAAGATCGAGATCGCGATAGCCAGCAAGCCCCAGCGCTCCAGCCCCAGGCTCTCCTGGAACAGGTTCATGCTCATCGCGACGCCCAGCACGCACATGGCCAGACCAGCCCAGAACTTACCGGTCAGCCGCTCTCGACCTTGCCACTGGTTCAGGAGAGCAACAAAAGCCGGGGTGGTGGTCATCAAGGTGATCACGGTGATGGCAGGCATCATCTTGACCGCCACCAGAGAGCAGGCGTTGGTCACCATCAGCAGCAGACTGACGCTGGCCACGGTGGCCACGCCTCGCGCGCCGATCCAGCGCCAGCGTTCCTTGCCTCGGGCGGCAAAGCTGGTCACCGGCAAAATGGCGACCAGGGCAAAAAGGTTCTTCAAGAACAGCAGTTGGACCGGGTCGATCCCCTGCTTGTAGCCCAGCTTGGCCACGATCGGCTCCAGCGAAGCCGACAGCAGAGCCAGCAAAATCCAAAACGCGGTGGGGCTCACCACTTCATCCATTGCCGGATCTCACCGGCTCCGAAATCACCCCACCCCAGAAGTTCTAATGTGCGCCCCGTGGAAAGGAAGTCTTCTCCCGCCACCACCGAAGCCATCGAGATGACCGAGTCGATGACCGGCGTCGAGACGCCGGCCAGGCGGGCCAACTGGCTGACCGGCACCAGAGTGCAGGGCACGTCTTCATGAATGTAGCGGGTCGACAGATTCTCTGGCGAAACCGAGAAACGGTAGTTTGGCACCGTCCGCATCGCCTCGAGCAGCGAGGTGGTCTCACAGCCGTAATACCGGTTCAGCAGTTCGCTAGCCGAGATGATGGTGGTGTCGTAGGCCTCGGCCACGGCGCGGAACTCGCGCTCCATGGTCTCGAGCAAGGTCACGGTCCGCTCGGTGAAACCATCGAGATAGAACAAGAAGCTGTCTTTGCGGTCGATGCTGTTGATGTTGACGAGCACCGTCAGGGCGTGGGTCAACGCGCCGAAGTCGGTCAGCCCTCGCTGGATCACGTTCTCGGCCGCCTCCAACCGGGGGAAAAAGCGGCGCACGACTTCGCGGTTAGCCTCGGTCTGGGAGGCGCGCGGCGAGGAGAACAGCGTCCACTCTTTCATGCCGCGAACCCAGATAGAGCCGTCGGGCTGCAGGCGGCATGCGAAAAGCGCATCGGTCTCGACCACCTTGACCCCCGGGCGACGCATGCGCTGAAGCTGATGGTCGACCAGCACCGACCCGCCGAACTTCGAGGAGAACAGCACCACCTCTTGACCGGGGCACAGGTAAGGCCCGATCTGAGCGGTCACGTCCAGGTAGTCGTTGGTGGTCGTGCAGACGAAGATGGTCGAACAGGCCTCGACAAAAGCTCGGGCCTCGGTGCCGACCGAACTCAGGGCGAAGGTACCTTCGACCTTCCCGCTGGACCGAATCTCGCGGTCGCGGGTCAGGTGAGCGATCTTCTCGGGCGAGCGAGCGTACAGGTGCACGTCGTGCCCCTGGCTGGCCAGATAACCCGCCAGAGCGTGAGCCGAGTTGCCGGCGCCGACCACGCCGCAGCGCTGCCGTCCGCCACCCGTGGGCGAGTCTACTCCCATATCGCTCGTACCTCGATTCAAACCGTCATCCCTAAAGGGGCACGGTCGCCAGCGTTGCCTCGCCCGGCGACCTACCATCCCGATAAACTAGTAAAATGCTTCGCCGCTGTCAACGCAATTTAGGAGACCTTTAGCACAAACCGTTGGCTTACCTCGCAAATCAAACTAGGCGTGCCTAATTTTCCATCCAAGGCGAACCTTGCACAGCTTGCTAGGGTTAGGTTAAACTCGGGCCACCATGCAGCTTTCCGAACTTCCTAAGGGCGCCCGCGCCCTGGTTTCCAAACTCTCCTTCGAGGCCGAGCACGCCACCCTCGAGCGGCGTCTGCTGCTCATGGGGCTGCGCCCTGGAGCCACCGTAGAGATGGTCGGAAAGTCGCCCTTCGGCGATCCCTATGTGGTACGCTTGAGACATCAAAGTTTTGGCTTGCGCCGCGACGTGCTGCGCAACATCGAGGTCACTCCCCTTGACTAACGCACCCTCCGTAGAACTCTACTTCGTCGGACTGCCCAACGTGGGCAAGTCGTCGCTGATCAATCTGCTCACCGGCTCGGAACTCAAGGTCGGCAACTGGCCCGGAACCACCGTCGAGCGCCGCAGCCTGAGCTGGAAGAGCACGCTCGACGCCTCTCCTATCGCGATCATCGACCTGCCCGGCAGCTACTCTCTGCAGGCCACTTCGCCAGAAGAAGAGGTGACCCGCCATTCCATCCTGCAGCCCGAGCACCCCCAGGCCCGCCGCCTGCTGGTCAACGTTCTCGATGCCACCCAGTTGGAACGCGACCTCTATCTGACGCTCGAGCTCAAAGAGCTCGAACTCCCTATGATCGTGGTGCTCAATCTGACGGATGAAGCCCGCAGCTTCGGCACCACCATCGACGCCTCGGCGCTGTCCGACCTGCTCGGCTGCCCGGTCGTCTCGACCGTCGCTTCCCAGCCGGGTGGCGCTGTCGAACTGGCCACCGCGCTGAGCCAGCATATGCCAGCCACCGGCAGCACCGCCCACAAGCCGCACGTCGGGCTGGGTCTTGATGAACTCGAAGGCCGCTTCCAGAAGGTTATGGCGATGGCTGCCGAGGTGGTGCAGCGCGACGCCGAAACCGCCTCAAACGCGCAGAAATGGCGCACCTTCTGGGACAACGCTCTGCTCCATCCGGTGTTTGGACCGATCCTGTTCCTGGTAGCGATGCTGCTGGTCTTCCGCTTCACTTTTACCCTGTCCGATCCGTGGATCACTTTCCTGGGCACGGTGCAGGAGGTGCTGGCTGGCTGGGCCACCGCCCTCCCGCTCCCCGCCATCGTCAACTCGTTCCTGGCCGAAGGGCTGATCGGCGGTTTGGGAACGGTCGCCGCCTTTGCCCCGGTGCTGTTCTTCCTGTACTTTGCCATGAGCTTCCTCGAGCGCAGCGGCTTCTTGCCCCGCATCGCGGTGGTGGCCGACCGCTTGCTTCGCTCCTTCGGGCTGTCCGGTCGCAGTATGGTTCCGCTGCTGTTAGGATTCGGCTGCAACGTCCCGGCGCTGTCGGCCTGTCGCGCCCTGGATTCGACCAGCGAAAGGCTGAAAGCCGCCATCGCCGTCCCGTTCATGGCCTGTAGCGCCCGCCTTGCCGTATTTGCCCTGTTCGCCGCCATCTTCTTCCCCGGACGAGAAGCCGGGGTGGTGTTTGGCCTCTACCTGGGCGGACTGGCGGTCGGCCTGATCTCGGCCGCCATCCTGACTCGCAAGGAGGCCAAGGACGAGGTCTACGGCGTGCTAGAGATCCCGCCGTTCCGCCTGCCTCGTCTGGACACCCTGCTGAAACAGGCGTTCCGTCGCACGGCCGCCTTCGTCAACGGAGCCGGTCGTATGGTCACCATCACCGTGGTCGTGGTGTGGGCGATGCTGCACATCCCCAACGGTACCGGCGGCCAGGTCATGGACTCGCTGTACGGTAAAGTCAGCCAGGCGTTTACCCCCATCTTCTACCCTATGGGTGTCCGCGACCCGCACCTGGTGGGCGCCCTGATTCCCGGTATCATCGCCAAAGAAGTCGTAGTCGGCTCGCTGGCCACCTCGATCTCCGGGCTGGTCCCGCTCGAGCCGCTCAGCGTCGGAGAGGGCTTCTCTACCCTGGGCAGCGCCTTTGTCGGGGCGATCAAGGACACGGGCATCGGTGTCGTGCACCTGGTCTCCGGCATCGACCTTTCGGTGGCTCCCGGCGACGACGCCACCCCCGAACTGATGGCCGAACTCGCCAAGCGCACGACGGCCGCAGGAGCGCTGGGCTACCTGGTCTTCATCCTTCTCTACACCCCCTGCGTGGCGACCATCGCCGCTATGCGCGACCTGATCGGGATGCGCTGGGCCGTGCTGGTCGGGCTTTACCAACTGGGCGCCGCTTACGTGTTGGGCTGCGTGGTCTACTTCGTAGCCAGAATGGCGGGCTTCCAGTGAGTCGGGGGATGCTGAGCGACCTGCTCGAGGTGCTGCGCCATCCCAGCGGACTCGACGTCCTGGCTCAGCGACTTCCCCTGCCTTCCGTGGCCCTCAAAGGGCTGCTGGCCCACCTGGAAGCGCGCGGCCTGATCACCGCCGCCGAACCCAATCAGGGCGCCTGTCACTCGGGTTGCGGCTCCTGCTCGATGCAGCGCTTCTGTCCCAGCGGCAGCAAAACCGAAGAGGAACCCGTGAACCTTCTCCCTAAGGCTCGTATCTGGAGACTCACCGCTCTTGGAGAAGCCCAACTCGCCCCCCGATAGCCCCGCCCTTATGACCCTGCTGCGCCAGCGCAGCAAGGGCTGCCTCGAGCCCACGCGTCTGGAGCCTGGAGAAGGGTCCGTGCCCGCCGTGGTGTTCGCTCCCCTGGTCCTCCCCAACTGGGACGCCCCGCTCGAACAGGCCAGCATGCTGTTCATCAAGCGTTCCAGCGGCATGCGCCGTCACGCCGGTCAAGTCGGTTTCCCCGGCGGTGTGGTCGAGGCGGGAGATGCGACCCTGCTGGACGCCGGTTTCCGGGAGGCCGAGGAAGAGGTGGCGCTGCGACGGGAAACCGTGGAAGTGCTCTGCCCCTTGCCCAGCGCCGACGTCCCCTCGGGTTTCCAACTTTACCCCTACTTCGTGGCCACCGATCAGCAGCAGTTTCAAAAACAGGACACCGAGGTCGAGAAGATCCACCTGGTCCGCCTGACCGACCTGCTGACCTGCCCCTTCCGTCTGGAACATAAGGAGTGGCAGGATAAGGTGTACCGCGTGGTCTACTTCGATCTCGACGACCTGTGCGTGTGGGGGGTCACCGGACGGATCGTCGAACACTTGCTGGAGAGCTTTTTCGATTGGCAGCCACCGCGAACCGTTTGACCATCGGCCTGCTGGCCGGAGGTGTGGGAGGCGCCCGCGCCGCCCTGGCCCTGGCCGAAAACCTTCCCGCCGCCCACCTGACCTTCGTGGTCAACACCGGCGACGACTTTCACCACCTGGGACTTCCGGTCTGGCCGGATTGGGACACCGTGGTTTACACCTTGTCCGGGCTGGGTGACGCCGTCCGAGGCTGGGGCCGAGCCGATGAAGGGACCCGGGCGATGGAAGAGTTCCGCCGCCTCGACAGTCCTCACTGGTTCCACCTGGGCGACCGGGATCTCGCCCTGCACGTTCACCGCAACTGGGCCCTCTCGCAGCAGCCCGCCGACGAGGTCGCTCGCCAGATCGC
Organism: Vulcanimicrobiota bacterium; assembly: GCA_023447635.1. Classification (GTDB taxonomy): domain Bacteria; phylum Vulcanimicrobiota; class Xenobia; order Xenobiales; family JADMJV01; genus JAEXNA01. The sequence continues at coordinate 37,483 of JAEXNA010000175.1, forward strand.
CGAGCGCCTGGGGGTGAACGTTCCGACCCTGCGAGTCAGCGAAGAGAGCCTGAACACCGAGTTTGTCCTCGACGACGGCGAGGTGATGGATTTCCAGACCTGGTTCGTGCGCCACCAGGGTCGGCCCGTTGTCTCGGCGGTCCGCAGCCAAACCGAGGCCCGGATCACGCCGGGGGTCCTCGAGGCGATCGCCGGGGCCGATCTGCTGCTGCTGGCCCCCTCCAACCCCTACCTTTCCCTCTTCCCCATGCTCGATCTCCCCGCGGTAGGCCAGGCCGTAAGGGGCCGCAGCGGCCCGACCTGGGCCGTCAGTCCCCTGGTCGGTGGCAAGGCCGTGAAGGGTCCACTCGATGCGCTCATCGCCCAACTGTCGCCGCACCGAGGGCAGCAGGCGATCGCCGAACTTTACCGCCCCTGGATTGACCGGCTGCTGCTGCCGGCCGAGGAGATCTCCGGGATCCAGGGGATCGGGCTGAAGCTGCAGCCCTGCCGCACCTGGCTGGGCAGCGAGGAAGGGCGGAAGGCCCTGGTCGAGGACCTCCTGGCCGCCTGGAATTCCGCTCTGTGACCACCACTTTCCTGATTCCGTTCAAAGGGCTGCGCGGAGCCAAAAGCCGGTGGGAGATGGAGGAGGCGGAGCGGGAGACGGCCCTGCTGGAACTGCTGGCCCACAACCTGCACACCGTCGCTTCGGTGGTGGGCCCAGAGCAGACGGTGCTGGTCTGCCCCCAGGAGGAATGGGCCCAGGGGTTCGCCCATTTCGCCCCGACGGCGGGCAGCCTGAACGGAGATCTGGAGCAGGCCCGTCAGCATCTGCTTCCTGAAGCGGCTGCCATCGCTGTCTTGCTGCCGGACCTTCCTAAGCTTTCCCACCAGGATGTGGTAGCGATGCTGGAGGCGTCTCGGACGGCCGAGGTGGTGCTTTGCCCGGACCATCTTGGAGTGGGGACCAACGGCCTGGTCTTGTCCCCGGCCGATGGGTTGGAGTTTCTTTTCGAAGGCGAAAGCTACCAACGTCACCTGAGCCGGGCCCAATATCTGGGCCGTTCGATTCATACCCTTAGCCGCCCCGGACTGGCCAATGACGCCGACCGGGTCGAAGATCTCAGGAGGATCTCGCTGTTATGACATCTGTATCGCTGCACGCCCTGGTCGGGCTGCCCGAAGTGCAACCCGGTGACGACCTGGTTCACCTGATATTGAACTCGACCCCGACGCTGGAGCGGGGCGACATCCTGGTGGTGACCCAGAAGATCGTCTCCAAGTCCGAAGGCCGCCTGGTGCGCCTGGATTCGGTGGTCCCTTCCGCCCGGGCGCTGGAGATCGCCGAGCGGATGGACAAAGACCCGGCTCTGGTCGAACTGGTGCTGAGCGAAAGTCAGGAACTGCTGCGCCAGGAGCGCGGTACCCTGGTCAGCCGCACCCACCACGGATTCGTCTGCGCCAACGCCGGGATCGACCTTTCCAACGTGGATGGAGGCCAGACCGCCTGCCTTCTGCCGGTCGATTCCGACAAGTCCGCTCGGGGCATCTACGAGGGCCTCAAGGCTGCCCTGGGCTTCCCGGTGCCGGTGCTGATTTCGGATAGCTTCGGACGTCCCTGGCGGCTGGGCATCACCAACATCACCCTGGGCTCCTTCGGACTCGAGCCGCTGCTGGACTACCGGGGCGAACTCGACGCCCAGGGGTTGGAGATGAAAGCGACCGTCACCGCCGTGGCCGACTCTCTGGCCGCCGCCACCGAACTGGTGGTCGGCAAGAGCACCGGAGCGGGCGCTTCGATCGTTCGCGGCTACGCTTACACCCCCAGCGAAGAGGCAGATTTCGCTTCGACCATCCGGCCCTGGGAGCACTGTTTTTTCCAATAACGGCGCTTCTGGCCCGGTCAGTAGGAGGGGCTAGAGATCTCGGAGAAGCAGCCTCTCATGTCGACCAAGCGGGGAAAATTGACGGCGGGCAAGGCCCGGGAGCGGGTGGCCAGCCTGGAGGAGAGCATCACAGCTCGCCAACAGCGTCTCGATCAGCTCGTTGCCCGATTAGAGCGCACCGAAGCGCCGGACGAGCGGCTGCTCACCGCCAAGGCCAGGTTAGAGCGACGGCTCGACCTCGAGCGCGATCAGCTGGAAAAGCTGCAGAAGCTACTGCAGCGCGACAGCTCCCCCACCGAAGAGAGCGTCGAGTACTTTGGCTCGGAAGAGATCGACGATCTGCATCGCTCCTTCGAAGAGATGCGGGCCAACGTGGCTCATATGCAGTCTCGCTTCGACTCCTCTGAACTGCCCCGCGACCTGACCAACCGACTGACCTCGTTCGAAGAGCGCGTCAGCCGCCGGGAAGAAGTCGACTCCGAGCTATTTGGCCAGGTGCTGGCGCTGCAGACCTCCCTCGACCAGGAACGGCAGGCGTTGCGCCGCCTGTCCCGTCGGACTCGGGAGCAGGACCAGAGTCTGGATGCGCTGCGCGAGGCGGTGGAAGACTCCGTGGTCGCTACCGTCGACCTGGCTGAACGACTGGATGAATTAGAAGAGTCGCTCAGCGAGCACGCCGAGGCCCGTAGTGCGTCGGGCTCGCTCGAAGCAAGCGAGGCCGCCGCCGAGAGCGCGGCTTCCCAAGCCGAGGCTATGGAATCGCTGCGCGAGCTGGTGGAAGACACTCGCCGTGGTCTCCTGGGACTGCAGAGCGCCGTCAAGGAAGCGTTGCAGCAGGCCGAACAAGAGCGAGAGGAGCTTCGGTTATCGCACGAGGACCACGGCCACGAGTTGGCCGACCTGGCTACCCGCACGCACGACCTGGCCCAGGCGCTGCGTTCCCGACCCGCTCCGACTTCGATCGAGGCGGTGGCCACTGCTCCCGTAGCCGCTACTCCCGCTACTCCTGCGGCCTCTGCTGCCGTGGAAGCCGTGGCTCCTGTGCTGACGGCCGACGAGCTTGCCGCGCTGTTGGCGCGTCTCGAGGCGCTGGAGAAAGCCGCCGTCCAGCCCGCTCGACTGGCCGCTCCGACGTCGTCGGAAGCCGTGGAATCCCCGCTCTCGAACGCTCGTCCCGCTGTCTTCGCCCCGAACGGCAAAGCGTTGAGAAAGCCCGCTATCTTTGCCCCTTCGGCTTCTTCTCCCCGCTCGACTCCCGTCTCCTCGTCCCCGGGACCGGGCTCGGAAGCCACCTTTCGGAGCCGCTGATGCCTGCTGAATCGCGGCACCTCAAGGCGGTCGTCATGGCGGGCGGCCAGGGGAGCCGACTGCGCCCTCTGACCTGCCAACTCCCGAAACCGATGGTGCCCGTCTGCAACAAGCCGGTGATGGAGTACTGCCTCGATCTTCTCCAGCGCCACAAGGTCACTCACGTCTACGCCACCCTGCACTATCTGGCCGACGAAGTGATCGCCCATTTCGGTAACGGCAGCGACTACGGGCTGCGCATGCACTATAGCGTCGAACAAGAGCCAATGGGCACCGCCGGCAGTGTGAACCTGCTCCGGGACTCCCTGGACAGAACCTTCTTTGTCGTCTCGGGCGACGCTTTGACCGACTTCGATCTGCAGGCGGCCCTGCGCTATCACGAGCAGAAGGGCTCGAAAGCGACGCTGGTGCTGACCCGGGTGCCGAACCCGCTCGAGTTCGGGGTCGTCGTGACCGACGAAGAGGGCGCCATCCAGCGCTTCCTGGAAAAGCCGACCTGGGGCGAGGTGTTTTCGGACACGGTGAACACCGGAATCTACATCTTAGAACCCGAGGTTCTGGATCTGATCCCGAAGGGCGAAGCCTGGGACTTCTCTCAGGACCTGTTCCCGCTAATGCTGGAAAAGGGCATGCCGCTGTTCGGCTACGTCGCCGAAGGCTATTGGTGCGACGTCGGAACGCTGGAAAAGTACCAGGAAGCCCATATCGACATGCTCAGCGGCAAGGTCGACCTGGAACTGCCCGGTACGGTGCTTCGGCGCGACATTTACGTGGGCAAAGGCACTCGGATCCATCCCGGGGCCCAACTCGAACCGCCGCTGGTGATCGGGAAAAACTGCCGCATCCGCGAAGGCGCTCGCCTGCTCGAAGGCACCGTGATCGGCGACAACTGCATCGTCGAAGAAGGCGCCACCCTGCATCGCGACGTGGTCTGGGAAGACACTTTTATCGGTCGCAAGGTCCGCTCGCAGGGATCGATCATCGGGCGCAAGGTGACCCTGAAGGCATCTTCGGTACTGGGCGAAGGCGCCGTAGTGGGCGACGACGTGACCATCGGTGAAGGCGCCAACGTTCACCCCCGGGTCAAGATCTGGCCGAAGAAAAACGTCGAGCCGGGCGGCAACCTGTCGCTCTCGCTGGTCTGGGGACAGCGCTGGCCGACCTCGATGTTCGGGCGCGAGGGGATCGTCGGTCTCGGCAACATCGAGATCACTTCGGAGTTTGCCCTGAAGCTAGGAGCCGCCTACGGCTCCGTGCTTCCCAAGGGCAGCGTGGTCACCATGTCGCGGGAGTCTCACCCCGCCACCCGAATGATCAACCGCTCCTTGATCTGCGGCCTGGTCTCGGTCGGGGTCGATGTGCACGACCTGCGCATCATTCCCACCCCGGTCAGTCGCTTTGTCTTGCGCAACACGGCGGCCGTGGGCGGCATTCACTGCCGACTGGCCAAAGACGACGTGCGGAACCTGCAGATCCAGTTCTTCGACGAGCGCGGCGTGAACATCGGGAAAACCACCGAGCGAAAGATCGAGAATTCGTTCTTCCGCGAAGAGTTCCGTCGTACTCTGATGGACGAGGTGGGCAAGATCGAGTTCCCAGGGCGCGCTCTGGAGCAGTACACCGAGGCGTTTGCCGGCAAACTCGAGTTGACCATGCTCAAAGAGGCCGGTTTCAAGGTCGTGGTCGACTACGGTTCCGGCGGATCGTCGACCGTACTGCCCCAGATTCTGGGCAAGCTGGGCTGTGAAAGCGTCAGCTTGAACGCCCATCTTGACCCGATCCGGGCGCGAGAACTGCCCTTCGACTCTCCCCTACGTCTCAGTCAGTTGTGCGATATCGTGACCACCTTGCGCGCCGACCTTGGCGTGCTGCTGGACCCGGATGGCGAACGTATGATGCTGGTCGACGACAAGGGCGAACAGATCGACGGCGCTACCCTGCTGAACATGATGACGATTCTTATTTCGCAGTCGGAAGAGGGCGCTCTGATCGCCGCCCCCGTTTCGGCCCCTTCGGTGCTGGAGAGCATCTTGAAACCGACCCGAGGTCGGGTGGTTCGAACCGGGGTGGACTTACGCTCGCTGATGCATCGCAGCCAACTGGGCCGCGACCGAATCCGTCTGGCAGGGACAGCGGAAGGCGAACTGCTGGCGCCCGATTTCTCGTCCGGTTTCGACGCCATGTTCTGTTTCGTCAAGCTGCTCGAGTTGATCGCACGGCACAAGGTTTCGCTGTCCGAGGTGCGCGCCCTGACACCCAAGGTGCACCAGCTGAAAGGCGAGCTACCGTGTTCGTCTCTGGAAAAGGGTCGCTTGATGCGCCGCCTGCTCGAAACGATGAAGGACCACGAACTCGAGATGACCGACGGCCTGAAGGTGATCTACCCCGGCGGTTGGGTGCTGGTCGTTCCCGCACCGTCTCGCCCCTCGCTGATGCTCTGGTCGGAAGGACAGACGGCCGAGCAGGCTCAGGACCTGATCCATCGGATCAGTGCGATTCTTCGAGAGTTGATGGAGACCCCGGGTAGCCCCGAAGAGATGATGTCGGTGACCCCGTCGCTGACCCATCAGAACCCGACCCTGCCAGAGGAGAAGGCTTTCCACTTTTGGAACGCCCAGCGCTATCTGGGGGTACGGGCTCGGACCTTCAGCGAATTCCTGGATACCCTGCATTACATCGAAGCGTCGTCTCTGACTTATCACTTCCGCCGGGGGGATTTTTCCAACTGGGTGGAGCACGAGTTACGCGACGAGTGGTTGGCCGACCAGATCCGCATGCTGGAAGCCGACCCCGAACGGCTGGACTCGCTCCGCGCCAGCCTGGTGCAACTGCTCAGCCAGTCCGTGCACCATCGCCGCCCTGAAGAGGCCGCGGAACTAGCAGAAAGCGAGAAGACGACGTGAACGATTCCAAGATGATGATGAGGGCGGGCGTGCTGGTCCTGATAGGGCTGGGGCTTTTCCTGATGGGTTCGTTTCTGGGTCCGGCCTGGGCGCTTTCTGGGGAGCCGCTTTCCTACAACCAGTTCGAAAACGACGTCAAGTCGAAAGCCTACACGCAGGCTACGGTCGACGGAAACATCATGGTGCTCAAGACCGCCGACGGGAAAAACCTGCGCACCGAGGCGCCCGAGATGGGACGCGCGGTAGGCCTGCTGATCAAGTTCGAAGTGCCCGTTAACGTCTACCGCCCTTTGCCTGCCAGCGGCATCACCTGGCCCGTCCTTATCGCGCTGCTGATCCCTTATGGCGTGCTGGGCTTCTACGCCTTCGCGCTGGCGCGTGCCGCTGCCGAAGCCGGCGGACCGCTACCCGAGGCCGGAGATTCCGAAGAGGCGCCGGCCCGCCGTCGAGTCGCTGCCGAAGACGAGGACGATATCTGATAGTCCGTTCCGACCGAGGTTCGGTCCGAACCTCTCCTGCTCTAGAGCCCCATTCCAGACTCCTGAAGTCGCCCCGCGAACGAAGCTCATAAGAAAAACCGCGCCCGTTACCGAGCGCGGTTTTTTCGTTGGTCTGCAGACCTCTTAGCCGAAGTTGACGCCCATCTGCAGAAGCTGGTCGGTGATGTGACCGGGTAGCTGTTCGTCCCAGCGCTTCTGGGGCGGCGACTGCGTCATCGCCATCATCTTGCGAGGGTCGAGCAGGAAGTTGTCATCGGCTTTCCGCTCGGAGATGATGTTCTTCTCCTCGGCGGCCGCCGCTGCGAAGTCGCGGTTGTAGTCCAGGATCTGCTGATGATCGGGGCTCTTCTCTTCGGACTCGACGTGGCGGCGCTCCATATCGCGCATGCTGTTGAGACCGACCTCCATGTCGCCCTGGAGCTCTTCCGGCATGTCCGAGCGCCATCTCTCGTCGTCGTGGTCCTGCTGCAGCTTGAGGGACTTCTTCTTGCCGTCGACGATCATCTTCTGCAGTTCGCTCTGCACCCCGGGGTCGGTCAGATTCGCCTGGTTCTGCTGAAGGAAGTTTTTACACTTGTCCGCCTCGCCTTTGGTGAAAGCGTCCATAGCCTCAGCGTGCTTGTTAGCCAGGGACAGCCGATTCTGAGCTTCGAAGTTCTCGCGAACGGCGCGCTGATCAGAGTTCTCGGGACCCTTACCGACCTGAGGCTTACCGGCCTCGTCGAGGACGACCGTGCCCTTGCCCTGAGCGCCAAACTCGGTCTTGTAGTGGTTGTTCTGGAAGAACTCGTTCTTCATATCGCCGAATTCCTTGCGCAGATTCGACTCGAGCCCCATACGTTCGCTCAGGTTGCCCGTCTGCAGCTTGTGCAGATTGTCGAACGCTTTCTCGGGGTAGTCGACGTGGATCGACATCGAGGGACCGCCCATGATGCCGCCCGGCTTGATGTTCAAGCCGCCCTTGTCCATTCCGGCCTTCAGCTTGGCCGCCTGGGCCATATTCTGCTGAGCCATCTGGGCCATCTGCGCGCTTTGTTGACGCTGCTGCGCGATTCCCGAAATGGTGTTGATCAATAAACCGATCCCCTGCACTGCCCAAATTGCCATATCTACTTACCTCCAGATGAGTCTATTTTCATGGTCTCATGGTATCTGATGGGTCGCCTGTTTTGCAACAGGACCCTACCTTGCATAAAGGAACATTCGACAGCATGAGACGTTTCTCCATCCTGGCCGTCGTATATTTATCGCTTTTCTTCCCAGTTGCAGCACAAAATGGCGAATTACTTTGGTCCAAGGCCACCGAATGGGGCGAAGTCCGGGTACGACAGCAGGATCGCACGCGCATCATGAGCTTCTACGACGCCGACGGCGAGACCGAAGAGTCCCGCATGCTGCTCGACCACCCCGAGCAGCCGCAACTCGAGTATCTGCGCCAGATGCGCGCCGTAGCCCAGCTTCCCCCGTGGAGCGGACCGCAGCCTCGGTCGTTCCTGGTGGTCGGTCTGGGAGGCGGCAGCCTGAGCAAGGCGCTGCTGCACGATCATCCGGCTGCCACCGTCACCTCCATCGAACTTGAACCGGTGGTGGTCGAAGCCGCCCGGAAATTCTTTCTCCACAAGGACAGCCACCGCTGCCTGACGGTCATCGACGACGCTCGCCACTTCTTGGAAACGACCGAGCAGAAGTACGACCTGATTTTTCTGGACGCCTTCGCTGGCGTCGAGGTGCCCGCTCCGCTGCGCACCGTCGAGTTCGCGAGGCTTCTCGATGCCCATCTGGTCCCCGGCGGAGCGGTCGTGGCGAATGTGCATTTCGTGCCGGTTCAGCCCAGTCTGCGCTATCAGAAGAGTCTGAACGAGGTCTTCCCCTATCGCTCCCTGACCCAGGGGCTAGCCCAGGGCGTAGGTCTCTTCAGCCATCAGCCCCTCCCCCTCCCCACTACCTCTGCCGACGGCTCCCCCTCCCCCCTGGCTCCCCTCCAGCCGCCTTCCCTGGAAGGCGTCAAGCCGTACCAGGACGGTTCGCACTAGTCCGACTCGAAGGACCTGAGCCCCCGGCCCCAAAGCCGGAAAGATGGCTTTAGACGACCACTTCAGCGGACACGCCCCCGACTACGCTCGATACCGCCCTACTTACTCCGAAGAGCTGTTCGAGTGGCTTCTCGACCAGGTCGAGGGCCGCGATATCGCCTGGGACTGCGGGACTGGCAACGGCCAGGTTGCCGTGCGCCTGGCTCAGGACTTCGAGCAGGTGAGGGGTACCGATATGAGCCGAGCCCAGTTGGACCAGGCGGTCTCTCACCCTCGTGTGCTGTACCGCGCCTGCCCGGCCGAACGGAGCGGGCTCAAGGACGGCACCGTCGATCTGGTTACCGTTGCCGCCGCCCTGCACTGGTTCGACCTCGATCCGTTCTACGGCGAAGTCCAACGAGTACTGAAGCCGGGGGGGTTGCTGGCAGCCTGGACCTATGGACCCGGTATCGTCGGCCCGCCCGAGATCGTTCCCCTGGTCACCGAGTTGATCGACGGGCTCCTGGCCGACGACTGGCCAGAGCGGATAGAGCGCGTGCGCGGACTGTACAAGACCATCCCGTTCCCCTTCCAGGAGATCGCCGTCCCGCCCATGCTGATGGAGTCGAGCATGGACCTGGAGCACTGCGTCGGCTGGCTGGGCACGATGTCGGCCATCCCGCGCCATCGGGCCCGAACCGGCCGCGACCCGATGCCCGAGTTTCGACAGGCGCTCGAGAGAGTCTGGCCGGTCGAGAACGGCGGGCCGGTGGTGGTGGCCAAGCCGATGCACTTTCGAGTCGGCCACAAAACGTCCAGGGAATAAAGCTCGACTCCGGGCGACCAAGCGCGTATCCCAAGAACCCGAGGTGTTGGATATATGCGCAAACGTCTCTCTTCCGTGCTCGCTTTCGTCGGCTTGCTGAGTTTGGCCGGCTGCTCCTCGAGCCAGAACGAAGCTGCTCGAATCGACAAGACCGAGTCGCCTATCGTTGCCGCTCGAACGTCATCTGTCCCGGTGGAGCCTCCGGTGTTGGCCCGGGAGCAGACTTCCCAGGCCATGGGCCGCTCGGCCGGCTCGGGCCGAGGGGTAAGACCGGAACCGTCCTACCGGCACGAGGTCGAATCCGCCAACTACCTGTTCGCTCAGAACAAGTCGGCCTCGTCGCCGCGGATTCGCCGAACTTCGCGCCCTGGCGGTCACGCTATCGCGGCCGAAGGGGCGTCGTATCGCGGCGAGGACGGGGCCGCCGTCGCCGACAAGAATCCCGAACTCGACCTTTACAAGATGGCCATGGCCGAACCGCTCTCGACCTTCTCGGCCGACGTCGACACGGCGTCCTACGCTAATTTCCGGCGCCTGGTCAAAGCCGGTCGGAAGCCTCGCCCGGACGAGGTCCGCCTCGAAGAGATGGTCAACTATTTTACCTACGACCTTCCGGAGCCCAAAGCTGGCCAGCCGTTTTCGGTCACCAGCGAGCTGACCGAGTGCCCCTGGAACGACGACGCCCGCCTGCTGCGTCTGGCCATTAAGACGCCCTCCATCGACCGTGACGAGAAGCCGCCGTGCAACCTGGTCTTCCTGCTCGACGTGTCCGGGTCGATGGAGGCGCCGGACAAACTACCGTTGCTCAAGAGCAGCCTGAAAACTCTGGTCGACAGCCTCGACGATGCGGACCGCATCGCCATCGTGGTCTACGCCGGCGATTCGGGTGTCGCGTTACCGTCGACCCCGGCCAGCGACAAGGCGAAGATTCTCGAAGCGATCGACAGCCTGCACGCGGGCGGCAGCACCAACGGCGCGTCAGGCCTGCAGTTGGCCTATCAGATTGCGGCCGAAAGCGGCGCGGAAGGGGCCGTCAACCGCGTCATCCTGGCCACCGACGGCGACTTCAACGTGGGCGTTTCGTCCGAGGCCGGACTGAAGCAGCTGATCGAGGAAAAGCGCAAGTCGGGGATCTTTCTCAGCGTGCTTGGCTTTGGTTCGAACGGCTACAACGACCAGACGATGGAGACGCTGGCCGATAACGGGAACGGCAACTACGCCTCGATCGACTCTCTCGACGAAGCTCGGAAGGTACTGGTCGAGGAATCTGGGGCCAACCTGGTGACCGTGGCCAAAGACGTGAAATTTCAATTCGAGTTCGACCCCAAGCAGGTCAAGCAGTACCGTCTTTTGGGCTACAAGAATCGCCGCCTCGCCAACGCGGATTTCGCCAACGATAAAAAGGACGCGGGCGACCTGGGGGCCGGCCACGCCGTCACCGTGCTGTATGAAATCGTTCCAACTCAAGGTGAAAGTGGGCTCAAGCAGACCCTGCTAGGCGCCGTGGGGATGGACGCGTCGGCCAATCTCGGCACCGTCCGCCTGCGCTACAAAGCGCCCGACGACGACAGCAGCGAACTGCTCGAACTGCCCGTTACCAACTCTCCCAGAGATCTCTCCAAAGCCTCCGCCGATCATCGCTGGGCGGTCGCGGTGAGCGGACTCGGGCTGACCCTGGACGGTGACCCCGAAGGGGCAAAGATCTCCCTCCAGGGGCTGACCAAACTGGCCAAATCCGCTGCGGGCGCCGATCCCTATCGCAAGGAGTTCCTGAGCCTCATGAGCAGCGCTCAGAAGCTCGCTTCACTCTAAAGGACAGACATAAATCAAACGGCCGCCCTCTAGGGGCGGCCGTGG
>JAEXNA010000013.1 GCA_023447635.1 Vulcanimicrobiota bacterium
AGGGGCGCTGCCGGAAACCCCGTTGACATATAGCGACGTATATTTTGGGCAGGCGGAACTGGGCGATCGAGGTAATATCGGGAATATTTTCGACGAATCGACCCGTTTCGCATGCACAATAATAGACTAGCTAGATGTCGGCGGGCTTTCCGGTTGCTCCCCTAGGGCCTCTCGGTCGGGTCGGCGGGGATGGTCGCCGATTCCCCGCCTGGGACGGTTTCGCTTCCTTCGTAGATCACCTGATCGGTGGTCGAGACGTCGACCCCGCCAGCGCTGGTGGGATAGTCCGGCTCGGCCACCAGAGGAGCGCGTCCGGAAGCCGGTACGGTGGGAGTGGGAGCCGCCTGATGGGAGGGGGCCGCGGTAGGGACTCGGAACGCCGGGTCCTCATCCGCGGTAGGAGCGCCGCTCTCAAGGACCTCCGTGCCTTCCACCCCAAGCACCTCGTCGACGGTCTCTGTCGAGTCCTCCGGCAGGCCCGGAGTCGCTCCGGCGGTCGGCGTGGCATCGCCTGCGCTGGTGGCGTCGATGACGAACTTCACACCGGCAAGCGTTGGAGCGGTCTCGTTATAGGGGATCAGCGAGCCGGACGGGGTCACGACCTCAGAATCTTTCCGAGGGTTGTAGCGGGCCGGGAGAGCCGACTCCCGAAGGACGATCTGGCCTCCCAACCCGGCCCCTCCCCACTCGCTCTGCCTTTGCCCGCTCAGCAAAGCGCTGGCAGGCAGCTTGACCTGACGGTGCAGCGGGCAGACCCGGGTCGGCATGGTGTCGCTATGGAAGCGCTCGCTGTAGCTCTTAGGACAGCCCGGAGCCGCCAGGTAGGTACTATCCCAACACAGCTTGGCCGAGACGCCCTGGGTGAACTGCACGCCGGGCAAGGCCGCTGCGGGATCTTTGTCCCGCATGGCGGCCTGGGCTACCCGATGAAAGAGTTGAGCCGGAAGGTCGCCGCCGTAAACGCGTCCCATGGGCCGGTTGTCGTCTCGCCCCACCCAGACCGAGACGGTGTGGTGAGGGGTGAAGCCGGCGAACCAGGCGTCCTTGAAATTGTCGGTAGTGCCCGTCTTCCCCGCCACGTAGGTTCCCGCGATGTCCGCTGCAGGAGCGGTGCCTCCGGTGACCACGCGATGCAGCATCTCGCACATATGGCGGGCGGTGTCTTTGGAAAGAACTCTCTCGCCCTGGCTGTCGGGAGAAAAGCTAGCCAGAATCTCGCCCCTGGCCGTGGTCACCTTGGTGAGGACCCCCGCAGGTCGGAGGACCCCTCCGGACGGCAGGGCCGAGAAGGCCCGAGCCATCTGCAGAGGCGTGACTTCACCCGCGCCCAAGGCCAGAGAAGCCACCGCCGGTAGTTCGCCCTCGATGCCCATTCGGTGGGCAAGGCTAATCACTCGGGCGGGACCCAGGTGAGCTAGAAGCTTGGCTGCCACCAGATTGCGGGAGAACTGCAGACCTGTCCGTAACGGAATAGGGCCCATAAAACGTCCATCCGAGTTGCCGGGCTTCCACTCATTGGGCTGCCCCGGCGAAAAGACCGCTTCCGTGTCAGCGAACTCGTTCTCCGGCGTATAGCCGGCCTCCAGGGCGGCCGCGTAGATGAACATCTTGAAGCTCGAGCCGGGTTGCCGGCGAGCCTGCCAGGCGGCGTTGTACTGGCGCTTGGCGTTCCAACCCGGGCCTCCAACCATAGCGACCAGATTCCCCGTCTCGTTGCTGATCACGACGATCGCCCCGGCGTCGGCCCCCGCCGCCCGGCCGGGACCCTCGAGTCCTTCCTTTAGCGCCGCCTCGGCGGCTTTCTGCACCGGGATCTGAAGGCTGGTATAGACCTGCAGGCCGGCCCGACGGACGTAGGAGTCTGGGAACTGCTCGGCCAGTTGGCGAATCACGTAAGTCGTGAAATAGGGGTACTTCAGCATCCCGTCCGCCGAAGGTAAAGGGCGGTCGACGAAACGATAGGCTTTGGCTTTGCGCCCGGCTTCCTGAGCCTGGGAGCGGGTGATCTTACCTTCCTGCTCCATCGCCAGCAACACCTCGTCCAGGCGGCCGAGGGCCGCTTCCTTGTCGCCCAGAGGCGAGTAAGCGGTGGGAGCCTGGACCAACCCTGCCAGCAGGGCCGCCTGCCAGAGCTGAAGCTTATTCGGATTCACGCCGAAGTAGACGGCGCTTGCCGAATCGATCCCGTAGGCCCCCGCTCCGTAGTACACCTCGTTGAGATAGAGCTCGAGGATCTTCTCCTTGCTCAGCTTTCTATCGATGCGGTGAGCCAGGATGGCTTCTCTGAGCTTTCGGGTGTAGGTGCGCTCTTCGCTCAGGAAGAGGCGCCGCGCTAGCTGCATGGTCAGAGTACTGGCCCCCTGTTCGACCCCTCCGGCGTTCGCGTTGCCCAGGACGGCCCGGGCCACCCCTTGCAAGTCGACTCCCTGATGTTCGAAAAAGCGCCGGTCCTCGATGGCCACGAGTGCCGTGACCATCACGGGGGCGATATCTTCGTATTTGGCGTAGGTGCGGTTCTCGTCGAAGAGGGTGGCCACGAGCGTGCCGTCGCTGGCGAAAATCTTGGTCGTCTCTGCCGGGTCGTAGCGGTCGAGACGGGTAACGTCCGGCAGACCGGCGGTGACGCTGGCATAGAGCGCGCTGCCTCCCAGCGCTGCCAGCAGCAGCAGGCCGGCAAGGACCGCTCCAACTATGCGCACCGCTTTGCGATGGCGATAGCGGAAGGAGAACATCCGCTCTCTGAGGGTCAAATGGGGACGGGGGTTATACTCATTTGTCGAATGCATAGCCCCATAATCTTCGACAGGACCTCTATCAGACTTCTCTTTGCGGAGGTTTGTATCCTGACGATTTCTTACGGATAGTCGGTGGGGATACCCGTCCCCATCGTAGCCCTATACCCGGTGCCATGACCTATCCATGCAGATAAAAAACAAGGCCCCTGGCGGCGAGTACCGGCAGAGGCCTTGTTCTGTCCCTTACGGGGCGCTAGCGCGGAACGCCCTCGAAAGTTCTTGCTTCAAACTCCTCGAGGAGGCGCCGAATCGAGGCGATCTCCTCTTCGGAGAGGTTGCGCTTATGGCGCAGAAAGGCAGCGAAGAAATCTTCGACCTGCCCGTTGTAGTAGCCCCGCAACAGGCGGTCGAACAAGCCGTTTGCCAGCTTGTCTTGCCCCTCCTTCGCCCAGTACAGGTACGCCTTACCCTGTTTCGCGCGGTCAACTACGCCCTTTTTGAACAAGTTGACGAGCACGGTCATTACCGTGGTATAGGCGAGCAATCGTTCTCCCTGAAGCCGTTCCGACACCCCAGCCACACCCAGTGGGGTGCGGCTGGTCCAAAGAATGGCCATCACTTTTAGCTCTAGGTCACCGAGCTTCTTCTCAGCACTCAAAGGGTCTACCCTGTTTTCTCATCCTTCCAGAAGATTATGACTCAAACAATCCGTACCAATTGTATCGGTTCTGTCAACAGGCTTGTGGTAGAAATACCAGTCCCCTCAGCGGGAGAAATCCGCTCCTCTCTAGGCTCTTCGTAGTAACCTGTTGATATCGAGAAGCTACTTTTGACAGACATTCAAAACCCCTGGTTCTCCCGGTTATACAGGGATAAGAAGGGAAAAGTTTCGGATCTTGCACATGAGGTCGCTCAATATCTCTCATGTGCCTGGTATGCCATCAGTAGATATCACCCATTCCTTAAGGGTTCATCTTTTTCCTGTCTTAGTAAGAATTTCTCATCGTCAAAATCTCACCGGGATCTTCACAGACGAAAACGAAGTCTCTTCCCGTGGTAAAAAACCTGGAGAATACAACGGAGATGCGCCGCGGAAGTCTCGCCCAGGGCGGCCTAGCGCTAACCGAGGTGCTCCTGGCTCTGGCCCTGCTGATCCCCGTGATAGCTCTGGTCGCAGGCCTGTTCCCTTATTCTTTCTCGGTAGACCGCAAAGCCTGGAACAAACGAACGGCCCAAAGCCTGGGCCGCTCGGCCATCGAACGCTGTCGTGGGACCAAGTTCGACGAGCTGGTGTCGTTCACCCAGACGCATCCCCCCGAAGCCGGCCAGGGTGGGCCGACCTACACCGTCCGCGTCGACGTAACGTCGCTGCCGTTTGATTCTCCTGACGTCAGGGAGAAGAAGGTCAACTGTCGGGTCAGCTGGCCCGAGAAGTACGGTATGGGAGAGCTGATTCTGGAATCCCGGGTTGCCAAGATGTTCCAACCCGCCGAAGAAGAGGACGCGCCGTAGAGCACTTTCGCGGCAGGCCGAGCTACATGAAGGCTTCGAACATACGGACCAAAGGCAGCATACAGGCCAGGGCGACGATTCCAACCAGGATACCGACCAGGCACACCGCCAGCGGCTCCATCAAGGCTTCAGCGGCCTCCAGGGTGCTTTCGGCCGCTTCCCGCAGCATGGTTTCGGCGAAGCGCAGGCAGTCCGACATCTTCCCCGTTTCCTCGCCCAGCGAGACAAACTCGACGACCGTGCGGGGGAAGACTTTCGTGCGGTGCAGGGCGTAGGAAAGGTTGGAGCCGCCTTTGATCTCTTCGACGACCCAGTCGATCTTTTCGATCAGGTAGCTGTTGCCGGAAACCTTGGCGGACAGCTGCAGGCTTTTATCCAGACGCATCCCAGCCTCGAGCTGCAGGGCCAGGGTCTGCATGAAGTCGAGTAGAAAAAAGCTCTGCCGGACCGGGCCGACCACCGGCATCTCCAGCGTGGCTTGCTCCCATCGTTTCGACCATACGGGATGGGCCATCATCTTGCGGTAGCCGTTTCTGACGGTCATCCCCCCTCCCACCAGCAGCAGCCAGAAAAAAGGGCTCCAGAGCGCTTTGGAGACGGCCATGACGAACTGGGTCAATACCGGCAGGGGCACCCTGCTGTCGCGCAGGGTAGCGAAGAAGTCGTTAAGGAAGAGAGGCGGCGCGAAAAGACAGGCCAGGAAGCAGAAGACACCCACCATCACCGGATAAGTGATCGCGGCGACCATCTTGCTCTTGAGTTGGAGGCGGTTTTCCACGTGCTCGGAGAGCGACTGGCTCAGGATGTCCAGGCTGCCGGTCTCTTCCCCGATCCGGATCAAGCTTCGCTGCACGATGGTAAAGACATGAGAAAAACGCGCCATCGAAACGGACAGTCGGTGACCATTGACCACGTCGTGGTGAAGGGCTCTGGCCACCGGGGCCGTGGAGGAGTCCTGCTCGCCCAGCACGTCCAGGGCTCGATGGATGGTGATACCGGCGGCCAGCATCGAGGAGAGGCCCCGGTAGAAGGTGGCCAACTCGATCATCTTGACCGGGTGCTGCTTGCGGGTTCTCGCCTTTTCGGCCGCCCGGTCCTTGACCCTGGCCGCTTTGCTCTTTTTGAAATCGATCGGGCGCTGGTCCGGAGCCAGGGCGACTTCGGCTACCGCGTCCAGGCCGTAGGGGCGGACAAGAGGCGGCGGTGCCATGGTCCGCGGTTGGAGAGGGAGCACCAGGTCGGTGTCGGGATCGTCGCCGGGGACCATGGCGTCTTCGAGCATGGTCTCCATGTAGTCGGGAATCAGCGGCCCCAACTGCTGGTTCAGCGACTCGGTCATGCGGTTCACCCACTGCAGGTGCGCCGGAGTGAAGGCCGCGATCAGAGAAACCGTGTCGGCGTAAACCAGTCCGACCACCTTGCCGTTAGCCTTGAGCGGAGCGCAGATCACCGAGCGCTGACCGATCTCCTGGATACTGCGTCGGGCTCCTAACCCGTTGTCGTTCATGGCGTCGCTCAAGAACAGCGTGCGGCCGGTGCGGCGCACCCGTCGAAGGATAGCGCGACTGACCTTTTCCACTGGCATCTCGCGACCGGGGCGGCCGCCGTGGGCCGCTTTGATGGAAAGCTGACGGCCTTCCTGAAGCAAGAAGACGACGCGATCGGCGGTGCGGATCTGGCCGGTGACCTTTTCCAGCGCCTCCTGCATCAAGCCGTCGACGTCGACGGCCTCGAAGGTCAAAGTTCGACCTCGTCGAGGCGAGTCAGCACTTCGGCCATACTCTGAGGTCGGCCGGCCGGCGCCTTGCACAGCATATCGCAGAGCAGTTCGTCGAGCGCTTCCGGAACTTCCGGGTTCTGCTCCCGAGCCGAAGGGATGTCGCTGAAAGTGTGAGCGGTCAGCACCTCCAGCGCCGTGTCGCCGTCGTAGGGCGGGGTGCCGGTCAACATCTCGAAAGCGATGGCAGCCAGGGCGTACACGTCCGAACCAACCCCAGCCAGGCCGCGCGCCTGTTCGGGGCTCATATAGTGCGGGGTTCCGAGCGCCTGGCCGGTCAGGGTCAAGCGCTGCTCCGAGCCCAGGATCTTGGCCACGCCGAAGTCCAGGATCTTGACGTCGCCGGCGGGGGTCAAGAACAGGTTGGCCGGCTTCAGGTCGCGATGCACCACGCCCTTGTCGTGGGCAAAGCGCAGCCCTTCGGCCATCTTCTTGAGGATCCTCAGGGTCTCTCGTACGCCCATCGGACCTTCGGCCAGGCGCTCGTCCAGCGGGGCGCCTTCGACGAACTCTAGCACCAGGTACGGGGCGTCACGGAACGTGCCGAAGCCGAAGGCGCGAACCAGGTAAGGATGGATCAGGTCGCGCCCGATCGCCATTTCGCGTTCGACACGGTCGCCCACCCGCTGGTCCAGCAGTTCGGCGCGCAGCACCTTCATGGCGAAGATGTCCTTGTATTCGGTGTGGCGAACCTTGTAAACCTTGGCGAAGGCGCCCTCGCCGACCAGGGACAGCACTTCGTACGAGTCAATGGTGCGGCCGACCAGTTCGGGGTCGACTTCGAGCAGGCGTTCTCGGGCGTCGGCGGCTTCTCGTTCAGCCACTCGCAGGGCTTGGAGGGTGGCTGTGCTGTCGACCGTCAGGCGGCGACGCACCACGGTGGCCAGACCGCCCAGGATCCCCACCACCACGGCCAGCCCGCCGTAGCTACGTCCGGGATAGCGGCGGAACTCGTGCTTGACCACGGAGGCCAGGCCCTGAGGCTCGAGGTCGTAGTGAAACTCCCACACTCCGGGAGTGAGCGCCTTGACTTTGACCAGGGCGACCTCGACCTCTTTGGAAGCGTAGCCGGGGGCCGAGATGCGGACGGGAAAGGCGATGACGCCGCGCACCTTAAAGGCGCCGCCGTTGGCGATCGTATCGCCTTCCTGCGGAGGACTGCCAGGTAGGAAGGCCTGGATCTTGGCCTCTGGCGGGAAGGCGCTGATGGTCACCGTAGCGGTCTCGGCGGCGACCGCACTGCCGCTTAGCGCGAGGAGAAGCAGCGCCTGCAGAACCCTGACTGTGACTGAACGCCCCTTCATTTTAGCGAAGCTGGTTCCAGTACACCGTAACCACGTCGGCACCGCTGCCCAGAGCCAGCCAGTAGGACGCAAAGGCGGTGTACTCATTGACGTGGTCGACGGTGCTCAGAAGACCGTTGAAGGCTACATTGCCTGCTCCGGCGACACCCTGTCCGTTGGCATAGACCGCGCCCGAGACAATCAGCACCAAAGACGAGCGGAAGTTCCCCTGAGTCATCAGAACCCCCTGAAATACTCCTGCGGCGTTAACCAGGATGTCGCCTTTGCTAAATAACGTGATACGATCCGACGGCTGATTCAGCGTAATGGCTCCAGTGAACGTCGTGCTGCCGTTGACGAACACCGCACCGCTGCCCAGTAAGGCCAGCACGTGGAGATCTCCGTTCACGTAGATCACCGCGTCGTTCATAATCAGCCCTGCAAACACCGTCGGGACTCCGGGGGGGGCGTCGATGTAGACCGGCCCGCTGTAGGCCCCGGCAAGCGTCAACCCCCCGGCGACCACCTGCCGGCCTGGGGTATCGAGGGTAGAGAAATTCTCGATGTTCAGGTTCGGAAGAGCGACGATGTCGTGGTCCGTAACAACCTCTCCCGCCACCTGGGCCGCCAGCACGGACGCGCCGCCGACAGAGTGCACATCGCCTGAGATCAGGGTTCCCACCGGACCAATCGACGTACTATTGCTAGCGCTAGACCCAGAGTAGGTGCTACCGACGAGATCATTATCACCGACCCGACCTTGCCTCCCCCCGACGAGCAGGCCGCCCAGTGGCGAGGTCGTCAGCCGAGCCGTCGCTGCCACGGCGTAAGGCAACGCCTCTAACCGAACCAGGCACTCAACCAGGGCCGTCTCTCCACTGCGAGAACGTCCCTCGGCAAAAATGAGAGCATGGTTGGCCGGCACGGTGCGCCCCAGCCCCGCAGCGTTAGAGTTCAAACTCGAGAGGTTGTTCAGACTCCGAGCCTCATCCCCAGGAGCGAAGCTGATCCGGTAGGTCCCGCCGTCCTCGGCCGGAACATCAGGCCCGGTATAGACCTGACCCTCCGCTCCTAGAGTCGGGTCTTTCGATAGTCGAGCGATAATATGGTTCAGGCCGGCCTCGGCGGCCTCTCGCGCGGCCTGCCGTTCGCCGCCCCGGTTGACTACCCGCAAATCGAAGGTGGCCAGGTTGGCCAGGGTCAGACCAAAGAGGAAAAGCAGCACGGCAATCAGCAGGGTCGAGCCCAGAGCCCCGCCATGCGGGCGCAACTTTCGCGGAGTCCTCATGTTCGCTCCCTCAAGCGCGGTACCACGTACACCTCGCGCTGAATCTTGACCGGTTCCTTACGGTTCTGTACCGTGACCTGCAAGCTCAGCCCCAGCACGAAACCTTCCCCCGTGGTGGACCCGCCATCGTTGCGACCCACCAGACTCAGCCGGCTCACGCCTTTGGCCAGAGGTCGCGGCGGCTGACTGGTGTTGCTGGCCGTCAGCCCTTGCAGGTGGACTGTGCTCAACCGGAATGGGGCGTCCTCGAAATCGTAAGGCAGCGTCGGCGAGGTGCCGGCCCAGGAGTTTCCGTAGAGCACTCCGTCACTCAGCCGAACGTAAAAGTAGTCGACCCGACTCCAATCGGGGGCGCCCGTGCTGTTGTAGCCAGCCACATTGTAGCTACCGCCATGGCTCATCATGCTGATAGCGTGAAGCTCCGGCAAGGGAGCGGGAGGCAGGTAAGTCGAGCGAATCGACGAGCCGATCGAGGCGGTGATCGCGCGAACCATCCGGTCCTCGGCCACCATGGCTTGCTGCTCGAGGTCGGCCACCACTCGGGCCCGGTTCCAGATCTTCAGGCCCGGCAGTAAGGTCTGCACGAGCAGGAGCATGATCAAGGAGAGCAGGCCCATGGCCACCATAATCTCGATCAGCGAGATCCCCTGCCCATCTGCTCGCGTGCGCTGGCGCAACCAAACCTCCAGATCCGTCGTGTCAAATCGAGTGCGCTGACCCCAAGCCACACCATCCCGTAGGGAATGGTATCCTTTTGTGAGGTAACGGCACATACCCGCTTGCTCGTAAGAGGCGTATCCCAGGTATAGGATCCTCGTATGGGTCGTAGACCGAGGGGGGTAGAGACTACAGGTGCGCCTTGCGTCTTAGCCTTTTCTGCAGCGCTCGTCCTAGGAGAGCGAGAAGCAACAGCCCGAGGGTGGCCGCTCCGAGACCCCGTGCCGTCAGCGCACCGGCTTTGAGCAGCCGAACCAGGCTGGTGGTGCCGTAGATATAAAGCACCATCTTGGGAAACGATCCGATCACCGAAGCGACCAGATAGGGCCAGAAGCGCAGCGAGGTCAAGCCAAACGCGTAGCTACCCAGGGCGTTGGGGAAAAACGGCATCAGACGGAACACCAGGACCCCGTAAAACCCCTTCTTCTCCGTCTCGGATTCGAGCTTCCCAAACCACGGCTGGTCTTGCAGGCGCTCTCGCACGCGCCGTCGCCCCAGCGTGCGAGCCACCAGGAAAGCGATGGTCTGGGCCAGGGTTTCCCCGGCGACCACAACGCCCAGAGCGGTCAGCGGTTCGGTCGCGAAGAGCGTCCCCACGGTCCCCTGCATCAGCGGTCCCGGCAAGCAGAGCGCCCCCCACAGGCCACAGACCACGGCCATCGCCACGGGGGCCAGCGGCCCGAGTTGGGAAACCACGCCTTCCAACCGGGACAGCAGCCCGTTCAGTTCCCCGCGGAAGACGTAGCCAGCCGACAGCAAGGCTACGGCCAGGAGCAAATAGATGACAAACATCCCCTTCCGCTCGGGGACACGAGTGGGAGCCGATGAATTCGGCTCAGACAGGAAGCACCGGACCGTCGACGTCGATCTTCTCCTGTCGAGCGATGGCGCGCTGGGTCAGGCGCCGGAAAAAGACCAGGGTGAGCATAATCGCCCCAATCGGCACCAGCGAGAACATGAAGGCGGTCTGACCGGAGAAGTGCTCGAACACGTATCCGGTGATGATCGACCCGGTGGTGCCGCCCAGAGCAGAGAAGATCACGATCAGGCCGGTCATCGACGAGTGCATCGGCTTGGGCAAGGAACTGAGCATTACCGAACTCAAGGCCGGGTAGATCGGAGCCATGAAAAGCCCGATCAACGGGAACAGAAACGCGGCCAGCGGCGCCGTGCCCCAGGTCATCTCAGGATTCGGCGTCAGACCGTGCGTCATCGGGATGACCGAGACGACCAGACCGCCCATAGTGAGGAGACAGATGTTCAGCACGGGATACCAGCCGAAGCGCTGGATCACGCTACCCGCCGAGAGACGGCCGAAGGCCAGGCAAGCGGCGAAAATCGAGGTCGCCTGCACGCTCATATCGGCCGGCAGACCAAGGACGTCCTTGTTGAAGGTGGGCAGCCAGGTCCCGATCCCCTGCTCGATCAGGACGTAGAGGAAAGCGCTGATGATGAAGATGCAGACCAGCGGCAGCGCCATCAGCGAGATCATGTCCATGAAATCTTTCCCGGTCGAGGTCTCTTTGGATTCCACCGCGCGGGCGAACGGGGTCCCCAGCACGGCCGCAAACACCACCACGCAAAGGAAGACCAGCACCCAGTAGACGTTCAGCCAGACCGGCGAGGCGGGGTTGGCGGGGTCGATGAAGTAGGAGAACAGCCAGTAGCCCAGCAGCACCCCGATCATGTAGACGCCTTCGACCCGGCTCATAAAGGCGGCGTGCTGGCGAGAGTCGTCGGTGACCAGCGCTACCGACGAGTAAACCGACACCTTGATGAACGCAAACGACAAGCCGCAGAAGAAAAACAGCGCCTTGGCGGTCACGAAACTGGGAAAGGTCGGCATCATCAAGCAGGCCAGGCCGGCCAGCGCTACCCCGCCCAGGATGGCCCGCTTGAATCCAAGTCTGGGCAGGAACGGCGCCACGATAAATGAGGTGAAGGCGATGGTCAGATCTTTGAACGCTTCGAGTTGGGTCGCGGCGCCCTTGCTGACCGAGAACGCCTCTTGTACCTGCATCATCACCGTGCCCACGCTGTTGAGCAGAATGGCAAAAATGAAGTAGGCCATAGCGAGCGCTACCTTCATTCGAGTCTTGGAGATCGCAGGTTCCATCATGACACCACCTTGGGGGCCCTTTCGCCCTCTTGTCCGAAGATGTCCTCTGTCGCCACCAGATCCCCACCTCCGGGGAGGCCGCTCCGAGCTCCTCGAACCTGCGCGGCAGCAAGAAAGGACCGCCCTATGACTTCGGCCCACGAAGGACTCCAGCAGCTTGAAGCGCTCTATCAGCGCCTCGACGCCCGGCTGACCAGCGCCACCGGGAACCCCTGCGGTAGCTGCCGAGAGTGCTGCACCGGACGGGGCTTGAGCGCTCACAACGTGACGGCGATCGAGTTGGACCTGATTGGCCATCGCATCGGTCCGGAAAAGCTGGAAGAGTTCCAGCGTTTTCTACGGCGCGACGGCGAGGTCGCGCTCTGCCCCTACTTCGACGAAAGCAGCTGGGGCTGCGGCATCTACGCCCAGCGACCGTACTCGTGCCGACTCTTCGGCCACTACCGGGCCGAGAACACGGCCTACCCCACGGCCTGCGTTTTTCGCGGCCAGGAGATCGTGTTCGACGCTCGGGATTTCTTCGCGGCCGTGCCCCTGGCCGAAGAGCTTCGCGAGCTAGGGCGGCGCTATTGGCCGTACCTGAGTTCGCCTCTCGCCGCCGAAACGCTGCTACCCTCTGTCCTCGGGGGCGAACCGGTATCGCCGTTCCTGGACTTTGCCGGCGATGCTCTGGACCAGGCGCTGCTGAAGATGCAGCAGGGCCGGTTGGAGGAGGCGCTGGCCTTGTTCGAGGCCTCCGACTTACCCTCGACTCCGTACGTCCTCTACTGCCTGAGCCTGGTCTTCGAAGGGCTGCAGCGGCACCAGGACGCCCTGACCGCCCTGCAGGTCGCTCTGGAGCAGGCCCCGGACTGCGTCCCGCTCTGGTTTCGCAAGGGCTGTAACGCCTTCGCCCTGAGCCGGTGGGTGACTGCCGAGCAGGCGTTCTCGCACACCCTGACGCTGGCCCCGGAACACCCTCTGGCCCTGGGCTTCTCCGGCGGTCTGGCCCTGCAGCGAGGCGACGCGAAAGAGGCTCTGAAACGGTTAGAGCCAGCCTGTCGGCTGGCTCCGGGAAATGAGAACTTCAGGGCCTGGCGAGAGCTGGCCGTTCAAGAGAGCTCACCTCAGGAGAGATCGTAGTGCAGTTCCATCCAGTGCTGCCGCTCTTCATCCTCGAAGTCGTCGCCAAAATCGACCTCACTCTCTCCAGCTAACTCCAGGCGGCCAGCCTCCAGAGCAGGCCAGACGCGCGACATGAAGCCGTCTACGTCGGTCACCCGCTTGACCTTCAGCGATAGCCCCATGAACTCGGCCTCGCCTTCGAACACCAGCTTGGCGCCACGCTCGGTGGTACCAGTCCAGCGAACCCCAACCGGGCCCGACTTCAGCTCGGAGAGGAGTTCTAGCCGATTGTCCTGCAAGGCCGGGGCGTCGTTGCCGATCCAGGCCTCGGCAGTGTGCTCACCCTCCTGGAAGGTGAAGCCCTTCAAAAGAGCCGGCGCGTTGCTGGGAAGATGAAAGTAGAGGTCGGGCGCGAGCGCACCGCCTCCCCCACCGGAGCCGTCGTCGACTCGCACTTCGAGTGCCAACACCAGGCTGGGGTTACGGCCGTAGATCCAGTCCTGAGCCGCGCCGTCGTAGGTTTCGGTTTCGACCCGGAGCGACAGTTCGGCGTGCGCCACAGGGTGGGTGACGCCGTCCATGGTCAAGCTGGGCCCCTTTGCGGGGACGGGGTCTCCCATTGCCATCGAACTCAGGAGCATTCCAAGCCACATCGTCGTTTCTCTACTTTCAAATCTCTACGTGATGGTCTCCGGAAGGGTCCCGGAGCCGGCGCTTTCCGCCCAGGCGGGATCCCCTCCTCCAGGGCGGTAAGGGACCCAACCCACCTCGGGGCGCAGAACCTCCAGGTTCTCGAACTGTGCCTTGTAGCTCAGGGCGGGGGTCTTCTCGTTCAGAAAGCCGATGTAGAGGTAGGGAAAACCCAACTGCTGGCACCACGCGATCTCACGCAGAAACGAGGTGATCCCCAGACGACGCCGGGTATGGGCCAGGTCGTAAAAGAAGTAATGCGAGTACAGCCCCCGCTGCCCGAAGTCGACGATGCTGACCCCGAGCAGTCGCCCCCCTTCGCGGTAATGGATCTCTCGGGTGTGAGCGGGGTGGTGCAGGTGAAAGGAAAGATAGTAGTCCGTCTGCTCGGCCTCGCTGCGCAGATGGTCCGTCCGTTTGCCGAACTTGGCCGCCACAAAGTCGGCCAGCAGGCGGAACTTCTCCTCGCTGAAGCCCACCGGTTCGACCGTCACCGCGAGGTCGACATTATGACGCAGAGTGCGCCGCTGGGACTTGCTGAAGCGAAAGTCTCCCACCCGGATCCGAGCAGGCACACAGGCCCGACAGCGGGCGCATCCGGTGACACAGTAGACGTAGCCGAAGCGCTGCCCGCCCAACTCCATGAGCCGATCGACCTCGGGGTGCCCGATCATGGAAAGCTGCCACATGCGGCCGGGTAGATAGTCGCAAAAGCCTGGCGCCATCTTGGCCATCTGGGGAGGGTCGTAGCCCCAGGCGGGGTCGGCGGCGTTCCATAGCTGTTCCCAATACTCCACGGAGGTCAAGCTTTGCTCTCCTCTGGCCGCCCTCCTACCGGGGCGGCCTTACCCTCTTGAGGACATACCATACCGTATGGTATGGTATGGTTATGGCGAACGAAACGAGCGATATCTGGCTGGAAGCGGGCTTACAACTACTCACCGAGCACGGCCGACAGGGGTTGACCGTCGAGCGTCTCTGTCGCGCGACTGGAAAGACCAAGGGGTCGTTCTATCACCACTTTTCGGGCACGCCCGAGTTCCTTCGACGCTTGCTGGAGAAGTGGCAGAAGGACCATACGCAAGACCTCATCGCGATGACCGAAAGGCTCCCGCCCGAAGCCGCGCTGGGACGACTGCAGAGCCTCGCCCGTAACCTGCCGGTCGAGCGCGAGACAGCCTTCCGCTCCTGGGCGGCGCAGGACCCTGAGGTGGCTCGATTGGTGGCCGAGGTCGACGGGAAACGCGCCGAGCACCTGAGCCGTGTTCATCAGGCGATGGGCTGCAGCCCTACGCAAGCCGAGACCCGAGCCTGGCTGGACTACGCCACCTTTTTAGGACTGGCCCAGCTTCGAGGCTCCCTGAGCCGCGAGCAGTTGGGCTCTCTCCGCCGACATCTCGAAGGGAGACCGTATGACCGTTGACTGGACGAAAGTCCGCCACTTCATCCATCGCAGAACCTTCTTCTGCACCGCCGCCGTCTTAGAGCCCGCCGGGATCCGGCTGTACCCCATCGGGTCGCTGCGTCTTGACCGAAAGGGCGAGGGGACCTATCTAGAGATCTTCGCTCAGCCCATCCGGCCGGGCTGCGCCATCTCGTTTCTAGCCGTCGAGATCAACCCCTGGGCATGGTTCAAAGCCATGCTTACGGGTCGCTTCGAGCATCCTCCGGCGCTGCGCCTTCGCGGGAGCGCGGGTCTGCGACGCCCCTCGACGGCCGCAGAAAAGGAGCACTTCCTTCGCCGGGTCGGCTGGCTTGGTAAGACCCGGGGCGGGCGGGCGCTCTGGTCGCATCCCGACTACGTGCGTCAGGTCAGCTTCCAGGAGGCTCGCCCCGTTCGCCTGGGCAAGATGACCCACCGGGTCCGCGAATGGTTCTCCCTCCCCCTGGAGAACCCGGCCCAAAACAAAGAAGGCCCTCCCTTGGGAGAGCCTTCTGCCGGATCGGGAGCGCTAGAGTAGGACTTCCAGGTCCATCTCCAGGAACGCCACCGGGTAGGCCAGGTGGAACCCTTCGAGCACCTCGGGGTGCAGCTCTCCAAAGGTCACCCAGGCGCTGTCGCCCTGACCGATCACAGCGCCACGACCGGGGATGAAGGTTCCGAACATGGCGTCCCCCTCCCCTACCGGGCGGATGGTCGCCGTGCCGGGGAAGCGCAGTTCGCGCACCAGCGCTTCGGCTACCGCTTTGACCTCGGTGAAGTCAGCGCGACTGCCCACCACCGCGGCCGTCACCCGCAGAAGTTCGCGAGCCCCGACCTCTTCCTTCGGATCGAGCAAGCTGATACGCCCGACCTCGAAGATCCGCTGAGGCAGCGGGTGGTCCGTGTTGACCGAGAAGGTATCCAGCAAGCCCGGCAGCAGCGAGGTGCGAATCATGGTCTGCTCGACGCTGATCGGGTGCGACACCAGCACGTGCTGCTGCGGGTTGGTCCGGCGCAGCTTGTCGAACTGGTCCGGCTCGTTGGAGAGGATCAGGGTCAGGACTTCGTTGTAGCCCAGACCGGTCAGCGCCTGACGGACTCGGTTCATCAGCGCCGAGCGCGGCGTCTCGACGCCCACCGTGAAGGTCGGGACCAGCGAAGGAACGATGTTGTGGTAGCCGTAGGCGATGGCCACATCTTCCACCAGGTCGACCGGGTGCAGGATGTCGTTACGGTAAGCCGGGACCTCGACCGTGATCTTCTCGTCCGGGCCGTCTGCCACCCCGTGTCCCATCTTCAGCAGCAGCTCTTTCACCTGGGCATCGTCCACCGGGATACCGATGCGACGAGCCGGCAGCGCGAGGTCGAACTCGACCTTCTGAGGGGTCAGATCGGGAGTGGCATAAGTGTCCTTGCCAGGAACGGAAATGGTCACCTGCTCGGCCGTCGAGCCGGGGCACAGCTCGAGCAGAGCGGTGACCAGGGTGTTGAGGATCTTCTCCACCAGGCGCGGCTCGACGCCGGTGACGTCGACAAACAGGTCTTTGGTACCCGGCACCACCTTGGTATCTTCCGAGTTGATGATGGGGATAAACGCCATCACCACCTCGGACCCGTCAGGCCGGTAGCTTCCCAGCAGCGGGTACTGAATCCGGCCGGCCAGCAAGTGGGCGTAGTCCACGCCGCGCGGGTGCTTCTCGAGAACCTCGCGAGGGGTCATCCCCTCCCTCTTGCCCAGCGGCACGAAGGAAGGCTGGTCGGGCGTGGTGAGCTTATAGTAGATCCCCCTGGCGGGGTCGAAAGTGGACAGGTCGTAGCAGCCGATCGAAGCCCGCTTGCGGTCGCGGCCCATGGCCCAGTGCAGGTTCTCCTGCAGCTTCATGAGCACCTTGATGCGGTCTTCGTCCAGCTCGACCCCGCGCACCACGGCGCAGCGGATCGGGCGATAGAGCGGATTCTCGGGGTGATCCAGCTCGGCCTGAACCTCGACCGTGACGGTCGGGGCACCAAGCTTATACTCTACCGGGCCCAGATGCTCGCCCAGGTAGCCGCGCAGGGTGCGGGCAAGACCAGCCGGGTCGAACATATCGGGGCGCACCGCCAGAAGCTCCATACGGATCACTTCGTTGGTTCCGCGCTCGACCAGCAGGTCGGGCTTGCTGCGGTAGTCGACGCCACAGGCCTGGCATTCCACCGGAGGGTTCTCCGTCTCGGTGATCTCCATCAGCCAGGTGCAGGCCTGACAGGCAAAGCGGCGCAGGGTGGCATAGCCTTCCACGTCGCAGCCCAGCTGCTGCAGCCGGGTCACCATATCATCGGGTTCGAGTTTGGTGGCGATGCGCTCGTTGAGCATCTCCACGGGGATTCCTATAACCGGCACAGGTCGACTCCTTTTAGCCAGCCCAGGCGAGCGCGATACAGTTCGCCGATGCTGGACAGGTCGTAGGTGAACATAGCCAGGCGCTCCAGGCCCAGCCCCCAGGCGAGAACGGGCGAAGTGCAGCCCAGCGGCTCGGTCACTTCGGGGCGGAACATTCCCGCGCCGCCCATTTCGACCCAGTCCGACTTCTTATCGGACCAGACGAAGATCTCGACGCTCGGCTCGGTGTAGGGGAAGAAGGCCGGGCGGAACTGGAACTTGGTGAAGCCCATCTTGCGATAGAACGCCTCGAGAGTCCCCAGCAGATTGGCGAAGGTCGCGTTCTCATCGATGATGATGCCGTCGACCTGATGGAACACCGGCAGATGCTTATAGTCGACCGTCTCGCGACGGAACACCGGGCCGACGCAGAACACCTTGCGAGGGCTCTCCGGCTTCTGCGCCAGGGCCCGCACCGTCGAGGCGGTGGTGTGGGTTCTGAGCACCGTCTTCTCGGACAGCTCGCGCGACCACTTGTAGCGCCAGCCGATCGAGCCGCATTCGCCGCCGTTTTCGTGAGTGTCGCGGACGCGGGTCACCAGATCCTCGTCCGGCAGGCGGCACGAGTCGGGGCGACCGACGTAGAAGGTGTCCTGCATGTCACGAGCGGGATGGTCCTGAGGTTGGAACAGGGCGTCGAAGTCCCAGAAGGACGACTCTACGTAACCCGACTCGGTCTCTTCGAAGCCCATCTCCAGGAACACGCGACGGGTCTTTTCGAACACCGAGACCAGCGGATGGATCTTACCGGGGAAGACGGCTTCGGCGTCGGCGCTGACGTCGTAGGGGCGGAAACGCACCTCGCGCCAGGAGCCATCTTTGAGCATCTCGGGGGTCAGCAGGTTCGCCTCTTTGACCGCCTCGATGCCGCTTCCGACCAGCGCCTGACCGGCTTCGCTAAGGCGGGCAAAGCGTTCGACGCGCTCGCGCACGTCCAGAATCCCCTTACGATCGTTGAGTAGCTTTAGCCCTTCCTCGACAGGGAGGCGGCTCTCGCTCAGCTCGCGGTCGGTCACCATGCGACCGGCTTTAGCTACCACGGCAAAGATCTGCTCTTCGGGCCCGGGATCGGCTTCCACGGCCGCCTGTCCAGCCTCGGTCAGCTTCAGCGATTTGCCGTCTTGTTCGACCCAGCCCTTATCCTTGAGCACCTTGAGCGTGCCGCCGACGTCCTTGTTTTCCAGCCCGGACTTCTCGGCGATCTCGGGCATGGACAGCGGAGCTGCCGCGCCTCGGAGCGCCTCGATGATGCGGCGCTCGGGCAGCTGGCCGCCCCACTCCTGGGCCTTCTTCCCCACGGTGAGCTCCAGGTAGGAGCGCTCTTCCACCTCGATCTCGGCCCCCTGGCGGGTGAAAAAGACGGCCGAGACTTTGGACTGGTCCAAACCTAGTTTCTGGGATAGAGCGGCCAGCTCTACCGGCTGGGACTCCTGGTGCAGGCCGGTAAGCACCAGGTAATCGATCTCTTGAACTTTCTGCATCGGTACCTCGTACGGCGAATGGCGCTCCCGGAGGGGCGCGAAGCGTTGGGCTCCGAGGCGGGGCGCGGAATTCCTGCCCCATCGGGCAGATCGCCCGACCGTGGGAGGGCGTGCCGGGGCCGCTGGGAGGTATCCCCTGGGATGGGAGCTCGGCCGCTTCCGGAAGCTGCCGAGCAGCGACAACTCATGGCACTCTGGGCCTATGAAATCCCCCGCCGCCCCTCATATTCGGGCCTTGACCCACCGGCTCTTTGGCGACAAAGCGTTCGCCGCCTGGAACTGCGGGCGCTATCACGACGCTCAGCACGCGATGTATGTGGCCGAGGTCGTCGGTCTGCTGGCTCGGGGACGGCGAATGCAGCCCGACCAGCAGATGTTCCTGGCCCAGGTCGCCCTGCTGCACGACGCGGACCCGCGGCCTGCGGGGACCCCGGCGTCCGTGCCGCGGACGCTGGAGTGGATGTGGCTGCATCAGGAATCGCTACAGCTGACGCTGGGGTGGACCGACCTGGCGTTCAGCACGGCGCTGGCGCTGATCGCCCGCACCGATTTCCCCTTCGACGACCTGCCCCGCCGCAACGACACCATGTTCGACGGGCTAAGCCCGCTGCAGCTGTACCGAAATCTGCTGCTGCGCCTGGAGCCGGGAGAGCAGCGCCGGCGGGCTTTCGAAGACGCCCAGCTTCTGCGTTTTGCCGACCAGTGCGCCAACTACTGCCGAGATTTCGCGACGGCTTCTCTGTCCGTCGACGACCTCAGTCGCGAACTTTCCAGCGTCGGCCCCGCCGTGAGTCGCTGGGATCTGGACACAGCCAGCTTTCTTGACGCCATCGGCGCCGACAGCGATGAGGACCAGAAGCTGAACCTGACGGAAGGGCTGGAGGCCCGAATGTTCTCTCGGAACGAGCTTTTCCGGCTGCTGCCCAGAACGCAACGAGAGGCGGTGGCTCGTAACCAGGCGCTGTTCCGGCTGGAGAAAAAGGTGCACGCTACCGGCTGAGCAGGCCGTCATCGGGTTCCTCAGCCGGTGATTCAGAACGGGTGCGATCCGAGCCAGCGTTCGACAACCCCCCGCAGACCGTCGAGAGTGACCGGCTTGGCCAGGTAGTCATCCATACCCGAGGCGCGGCACCGTTCCGCCTCGCCTTCCAGGGCGTTGGCCGTCACAGCCACGATGGGCAGACGAGGTCGCCCAGCCTGCCATCGCTCTCGTAACAGACGAGTCGCTTCGTGCCCGTCCATGACCGGCATCTGGCAGTCCATCAGGATAAGATCGAAATCGCCGCTCAGCGCCGCCTCGGCCGCTTCCTTGCCGTTCTCGGCGCCGTGAGCCTGCAACCCCAGCTTCTCGAGCATCAGCTGCATGACGCGGCGGTTGACGGGGTTATCTTCGGCGACCAGCACATGGCCGGA
This sequence comes from Vulcanimicrobiota bacterium, assembly GCA_023447635.1. Taxonomy (GTDB): domain Bacteria; phylum Vulcanimicrobiota; class Xenobia; order Xenobiales; family JADMJV01; genus JAEXNA01. The sequence continues at coordinate 19,962 of JAEXNA010000013.1, forward strand.
GAGCGCCTTCAGAGGAGCTGGCAGGATCAGGGCCGACCGTCGACCGCTGTCGTGGGCGCTGCCCGACACCTCACGGAGCAGGCGTAGAAGGCGGGAGAACTTCAGCGGCTTGCGCAGAAAGCTCAGGTGCGGGGCGGCCACCGCAGGGCGCTCTTTACCGAGGCAGATGATCTTCAGGTCGGAGCGCTCCGTCGAGTCCTGTTCACTCAACTGGTCCGCGTCGACCAGCAGAAGGCGAGTGTCCGCCTCCCGCTCGGAGGCGACTCTGGCGCCGTGCCGTCGAAGGTAGTCGCTAACGGCTTCCTGCAGCCCTGGACTGCCGAGCTGGACCGTCGTCAGAGGCAGGTCGTGCATGGTGGGCGGCGCCCCCTGGTTGACGGCCGCCGGCAGACGAGCGGTGAAGTAGAACGATGTCCCCCCGCCCGGACGTGGGGCGAAACCCGCCTCGCCGCCCATCATCTCGGCCAACTTCCGACTGATCACCAGGCCCAACCCGGTGCCGCCGTGGACCCGTTTCGAAGAGCTGTCGGCCTGCGAGAACGGTTGAAAGAGACGCTCCGCCGTCGCCGGGTCGACCCCCGACCCCGTGTCGTGCACGAGGAAGCGCAGCAGACCTGGCGTGGCCGACGGTTCCGGCCGTACCTCGACCACCACCTCGCCCTCAGGGGTGAACTTTACGGCGTTGGAAAGATAGTTCAGCAGAATCTGGCGCAGGCGCAGCGGATCTCCCACCACGAAACGCGGCAGGTCGGGACTTAGTCGGGCGTACAGTTCGACCGCGCGATCGCCCTGGCCGGTCGCGGCTAACTCTAAAGCTTCTTCTACCGTAGCTTCGAGTTCGAAAATCTCGCTGTCGAGCTCGGTCTTGCCCGCCTCGATCTTCGAGAAGTCCAGCACGCTGTTGACGATGGAGAGCAGGCTTTGAGAGCATAGGCGAATGGTCGAGACGTACTCTCTCTGGGCCTGATCTAGCGCCGTCTGGGTCAACATCTCGCCCAGTCCGATGATACCGTTGAGCGGAGTCCGGATCTCGTGGCTCATGTTGGCCAGGAATTCGGACTTGAGTCGGGTGGCCTGAAGCGCCGCGTCGCGAGCCTGGCTGAGAGTTTCCGTGAGCTGACGCTGAACGGTGCTGTCGCGGAACACGGCCACTGCCCCGGTGAGGCGACCCTCGGCGTCCCGCATAGGTCGAGCTGTCACAGTGACCCAGACCCCTTCCGGGCAGTTGGCGTGGCGGACCAGGAGTTCTTCCCCGTCGATCTCCTGGCCGGCCAGGGCCCGTTCCAGAGTGGGAGAGACCGGTCGCCCGTTCACGTCGAACACCTCGAGCGCGGCCGCGTCGTTCATATGGCCCAGATGGAAACGTTTGAGGATCCGGTTGGCGGCGCTATTCCACACCACCACGCGCCCCTGCAGATCGGCAGCGGCCACACCTTCCCCGATCTGCTCTAACAGAGAGGCCAGCAGGTCTGTCCTTTCGCGCTCGAGGCGCAGGCGGTCCGTGATATCGCGGCCGCTCAGCAAGATGCCCTGGCCGGCGACCTCCCCGGCGGTGAAATGGTAGCTTCGCCCCTCGATCTCCTGAACCAGCGGCCCGGGCTGAAAGAACGCCAGGGAGACGACCTGCCCCGGCTCCAGACCCATACCCAGCGCGCTGCGGTTGGCATAGAGAATGACCCGGTCCGCGGGATCGGTGAGCAAGAGCAGGTCGGGCTGGGCGTCCAGCAGCGCCTTGAAATCCATGCCGTGCGGTTCGTTTCGCAGTCCGGAAATCTTCCCCAACGGTCAGGCTTCTCTGGGGGAAATGGAAAACGCCTCCCGCTAAGGAGGCGCTTTCTCGGTTCGAAGGGTTGGCCTAGCTCTTCATAGCCCCAACCAGGTCCAGGTCGCTGACCCTCAGGGTATGGGTTGGAGCCAGATCGGGAGTCTCGTCGGTGACCGCTGCCTTGGCCAACTGGAAGAGGGTCCCGATCTTGCCACGTTCGGGCTCCCAGAAGTCGATGGTGTCCGGCGTCACGTCGAGCAGCACGATGTTGGGAGTGTCTTTGCCCTGCGGGAACCAGATCTCCCAATCCGCCTTCCACAGGCTGTCGATCAGGGCTCGGTCGCCGTTTTGAATGGCCCGTCCCGAGACGGAAACCCAGGCGTGGTCGGACTTGCGATGGAAGGCCAGGTTGATCTTACCCGTGGCGGCCACGTTACGGGCGCTCAGGGTGTCGGCGGATGTCACGAACCAGAGGGCCCGGTCGGCCCGGGGCTGCTGCAGCGCCATAGGACGCGAGGTCAGCGCCCCTTCGGCGGTCTCCGTGACCAGCATGGCGGTATCGAACTCGCCGAGAAGTTCGACAAACTGTTTGAGTGTATCGTTCATGAGAATCTCCTTTCCCCTAGTCTAGCCCGAGGGGTCGCGACCCGATCAGACCACAGAGGACCCCAACCCGGCCCTCCCGGGTATGTCGTCCATAGCTATCTCCCGAAATGAAAAAAGCCCCCCGCCGAAGCGAGAGGCTTTCTTTTCGAGACTTGGCTCGCCTAGGGGAGGCCTACGACAGCGTCGACCAGGTCGACGGTGTAGTTGGCGGCCGTGAAGTCACCCTCAACGGTGACGGCGTACTCGCCAATGCCTTCCGCAACGGAGGTAACGAGGCCGAGGCTGAACTCGACAACATCATCACCGCCGTCGAAGACGACGACCACGTTTCGCGAATAGGTGACGTCGGCGGTCTCGCCGCCCACGTAGGTTGCGACCACGGTGTACGCCTGAGCGGCACCGGTGGCGGTGAAGGTGAAAGCGTCGGGGGTAGCGACAACACCGCTGATCAGAGCGGTGGTAGCGGTTACGTTGAAGCTATCCACTTCGGCGCCGTTCGGGTTGAAAACGGTGACGGTCGCGGTGTCGTTGCCGGCAATTACGTTGTCAGCGGTGACCAGGGTACCAGCGGTCGCGTTGAAAGTCACGGCGGTGCCTTCGACTTCAACTTCGTAACCGGAGGTGGTGTTCAGAGCCACATCGGTGGTCGCGTTTTCGAAACCGACGCGGGCGATCAGAGCGTATTCGAAACCGCCCTGGGGCAAGGTGATCTCGCCGTCAGCGGGGCCGAGGACGGTCACGGGGGTGATGACGCCACCGCTGACGGTGACGGAGAAGGGGGCTTCGACGGTCGAACCGTTGAAGCTCAGCGTGGCGGTTCCGTTGGTTGCGCCAGCCGCGACAGCGGTGACGGTGCCGGTACCGTTGACGGTAGCTACGCCAGCGTTCTCGATCTCATACGAGGCGAGGACGGAGGTAGGCAGCTCATCAGCGGCAACGGTGTAGGACAGGCCGTTGTCGAAGTTCAGGGTGACGTTCAGCTGCTGCGAGCCGCCGTTCTGGGTGCCCAGGGTCAGGGCAACCGGGTTGGGGGTCACGGACAGGGTAGCGAAGTCAACAGGAACCACGGGAACGCCGTTCAGGTTGGCGTTGGTGGTGGTACCGGCGTTGACCGAGACGGGGCTCGACAGGGTAGCGAGCGGGAAGCCGTCGACGTCGAAGGCGGTGATCACCACCGAGCGAACGTTGGTAGGAACGTTCTGGACGGTGACCGTGTTGGCGTAGGGAGCATCGGCTTCGAACACCAACTGGCCCGAGGCGGGCGGGTTGGTGGCGTAGAAATCGAAGGTCAGGTAGTCGGTCCCGGCGGGCACGACGGCCGCCTGGGTCAGAACATCCTGTTCGAACTGGAAAGTGACGTTTCCGGTGGCGAAACCGGGGTTGGTGCCAGTGAAGACGTAGTCTTCGTTGCTGTCACCACAGCCGACCGCAAACAGCGACACCAGGCCCACCATAAGGAAGGTGAGCAGGCTACGCTTGGGTGCGGAGTTCTTGTTGAACACGCTAATCAAGCTAGTTTACCTCGAGAAGAATTGTCCTCACCTCGACAGAGGTGAAGTGAGGTGAGCTTTGGTCCGGAAAGGGAGACTCCTGCCAGCTTCTTCGATTCTCTAGTCAGTTCTAACCATGTCAAGATTGAATATTCTCGCCCATAAAAAAGGCCCCCGCCGAAGCGGAGGCCTTTTTCCCGGTTAGCTGGGGCCTAGAGGCCGACGAAAACCTGGACGGTCTCGCGCACGTAGTCGTCAGACTGGAACTCGAGGGGAACGTCGATGTAGTAGGTTCCGGTGCCCTCAACGACGGCGCGCACGATTCCGAAATCGAATTCGGCCACGTCGGTGGGTCCTTCGAGAGTGAAGAGCACACTGGGGGAGTAAGTGACATCGGCCGAACCAGCGGCGTTACCAGCGGCGTCGACATAGACGGCGTCGATGGTGTAAACAGCGGTCGCATTGACGGCGTTCAAGCCGATTTCGTCGTCGTTGATGAACAGGGTGTCGACGTAGACAGCACCAGCCGTGACGTTGAAGCTTTCAACGACCAGCCCGTTAGGGTTGGTGACCGTCACGGTCGAGGTCTCGTTGGCAGCGACGACACTATCAGCGGTGGCCAGGGTGCCGGTGGTCTCATTGAAGGTCACGGCGGTTCCGCTCACGGAAACGTCGTAGTTCGAAGCGGCGGTCAGAGCCACATCGGTGGTGGCGTTCTCGAAGCCGACGCGGGCGATCAGAGCGTACTCGAATCCGCCGGTGGGCAGGGTGATCTCACCGTCCACGGGACCGAGCACGGTCACGGGGGTGATGACACCGCCGGTCACGTTCACGGTGAACGGGGCCGTGACGGTGGTACCGCCGAAGCTCAGGGTTGCGGTGCCGTTGGTGGTGCCGGCTTCCACGGCGGTCACGGTACCGGTGGCGTTGACGGTGGCAACGCCGCTGTTCTGGACAGCGTACGAAGCGACGACCGAGGCGGGCAGGTCGTCACCAGCGATGGTGTACGAGATGCCGTTGTTGAAGTTCAGGGTAAAGTCGAGCTGCTCGGTGGCGCCGTTCAGGGTGCCCAGGGTCAGAGCGACCGGGTTGGGGCTTACCGACAGGGTGGTGAAGTCGATCTCGACCACGGGAACGCCGTTCAGGTTGGCGTTGGTGGTGGTGTTGGCAACGACGTTGATCGGAGCGGTGATGGTGGCCAGCGGGAAGCCGTCGGCGTCGAACGCGGTGATAACCACCGAGCGAGCGCTGGTGGGAACGTTCTGGACGGTGACCGAGTTGGCGTAAGGAGCATCGGCTTCGAAGATCAGCTGGCCCGCAGCGGGCGGGTTGGTGACGAAGAAGTCGAAGGTCAGGAAGTCCGTGCCAGCCGGCACGAGGGCGGCCTGGGTCAGGACGGCTTCCTCGAACTGGAAGTTGACGTTACCGGTGGTGACACCGGGGTTGGTACCAGTGAAGACGTAGTCTTCGTTGCTGTCACCACAACCGACGGCGAACAGCGAAACCAGGCTTACCAGAAGGAAGGTGAGCAGGGTGCGCTTGGGCGCAGCGGCGTTGTTAAAAAACACGCTATTCAAAATAACATACCTCAAGAGAATGGTCTTCCTGACCCAGAGAATCAGGAAGTCGACGGGCATTCCCTTGCCTGGGCCAAACTCCTTCTAGCTTGTAAGATTCCCTGCCGACCGTTGTTCAAGCGCGATGGTAGGGATGATTGCGCATCAGACTATGGGCGCGATAGATCTGCTCGGCCAGGATCACTCGAACCAGGGGGTGAGGGAAGGTCAATCGAGAGAGCGACCACGACTCGTCGGCTCGAGCCAGGCAGTCCGGTGACAGTCCGTCCGCCCCGCCGACAAGAAGGGCCAGGTCACGCCCCGAACCCATCTGGCGCGAGAGCAGGCTAGCTAGCGACTCGGTGCTATGCATTTCGCCCTTCACGTCGAGCGCCACCACCCTGGCGCCCTTGGGGATCGCCTTGAGCATCTTCTCTCCCTCGTCTCGCGTGGCGCGGGCGGGGTCGGTGGTTTTCGAGCGCTGGGGGGCGGGGATCTCGACCAGGGTCAGGCGGCAGTCCGAGGTGAGCCGCTTGCTGTATTCGTCGAAGCCGTCCTGCACCCAACGAGGCATCCGGGTCCCCACGGCGATCAGAGAGATTTGCATCGGCCTCGATTGCACTTCCGGCCCCTCCCCCCTCCCGGCTGCCCTACCCCTGAGGGGAGGGGGGCTATCCTTCGGAGGGACCCAGGTTGACCGGCGCTGAACTACTCTGAAAGGGCTGGCGGGGGTCCTGGCGCCAACCTGGAGGATTTCTACCTAGAAACACGGACGCCACGACTCACGCCAGTCGTTTATCCGCCGTCCCCTTGTCTGGTCCTACTATCATCCCAAGAGAGGAGCCCACCTCTTCCCCGTGAGCTTTTTGAAGCGATTTCTCCCTCGACAACAGGTCGAGCACGTCACCCGCATCGACCTGGAAGCGCTCAGAGAGCGCGGCATCGAGCTGCTCCTGATCGACCTCGACAACACCTTGTTGGGCTGGAAAGGGAGCGAACTGTCCGACGAAGTGACCCACTGGATGGCCACGGTCCACGCCACCGGGTTCTCGGTCTGCCTGGTTTCCAACGCCAAAGAGGCGCGCCTTCGCGTACAGGCTCAGCGCCTGAACGTCGACTACGTCCCGCTGGCCCGCAAACCGAGTCGGCGTGGCCTTCGCAAGGCGATGAAGCGGTTCGCCCGGAGCCCTCAACAGACGGCTATGATCGGCGATCAGATCTTTGCCGACGTGCTGGCCGGCAACCGCCTCGGTCTCTACACCATCCTGGTCGTGCCGATCGACCTGACCGAACAGTGGTGGATGAAGCTGGTGCGTCGGCTCGAACGATGGGTGCTGGCCCGCCTCAAGGCGATCGCGTGACCGGAATGCCGAGCGCCCTTCTGGTCAACCCCCACTCGGGCTCTGGATTCGAGCCTTCGCTCAGAGAAGCGTTGGAACACGCCATGGCCTCCTCGGGCGGACGCCTGGTGATCACCAACGACGCCGCCGAAGCCAATCGCTTCGTGGCGACCGCCCGGGCCCAGGGGATCCGTCGGGTCATCATCTCGGGCGGCGACGACAGCGTGCGCGATATGCTTGCCGCCCTTCTCGAGAGCGAATGCGAACTGGGCATCGTGCCGCGAGGGACTTTCAACAACCTGGCCCTGGCGCTCGGACTGCCGACGGATCCGCTGGAGGCGCTCGAGACAGCCCTGCACGGGGAAGCGCGTCCTATGGATCTGGGTCGGGTGGGCGGTCTGTACTTCACCGAAAGCGCCGGGGTCGGATACCTGGCCGAAGCCTGGGCCCGCGCCCCCCAGCCCGAACCGACTGGTTTCCGTCGCTGGATAGGCGGGATCGTTGCCGCCTCTTCGGCGCTGCTCGACTACCAACCGCTGAGGCTAAACCTCGAGATCGACGATGGCGAGCCGGAAACCGTGCAGACCTGGGATCTGACGCTGGCCAACTCTCCCTTATTTGCCAACAATATCGCCATCGCACCCAGGGCGGTCCTGGAAGATGGGCGGCTAGACCTGACCGTCTGGCCGGCCGCCACCCCCTTGGAGTTCTTGTCGGCCCTGCCCAACATCCTCGGGCAGACCATCGACCAGGTGCCGGGCTTGCGCTCCCGCCAGGTTCAAAAGGTCCGCGTGGTCTCACCCGCAGAGATCCCGCTGCGGGCCGACAACACGGTCGTGCGCGGAACGGACTTCACTTTCGAAGTCCTACCGCAAGCGCTCAAGGTGGTTCGCCCTCCGAACCCGGGCCCGCTATAGGAAGACTTGGGAACGCGCTTGAAAGCCACGGGATGAGCACTCCTCGCCTGAACGTCGGTCTCGCCCTGCCCTCCATGCTGCCCCCGGCACGCCAGGCCGGTCTGGCCCGGTTCCTGGAACTGCTGGGATATCAGCAGATCTGGCTGCCCGACCATGTTCTGTTCCCGGATCTCTCGCCTGCCTGGGATGCCTGGACGACCATGCCGGTTCTGGCCGACCGCACTCGGAGCGCGGGCTTCGGTCCGGCCGTGACCGACCCGTATCGCACTCACCCGGTGGTGCTGGCGCAGAGGATAGCATCCCTTGACCAACTTTCCGGCGGACGTTTTACCCTGGGGCTGGGCAGCGGTGAAGCGATGAGTCTGGAAGCGTTCGGCTTCCCCTGGAAGGAGCGCAAGGTGGGCTGGCTCAAGGAGTTTCTCACCGTGCTGCGCGGCCTGCTCGATAGCAAGGAGCCGTTTAGCTTCGAGGGCGACTTCTTTCGCACCGACCGGGCCCGCCTGTCGGTACGCCCCTACAAAAATCGGCGCATCCCGATCTACATGGCCGCGCTGGGCCCGATGATGCAAAAACTGGCCGGTAGATTGGCCGACGGATGGCTGCCCACGCTTATCCCGGTCGAGGCGTACGCCGACTACTTCCAACCGATGGCCGAAGCCGCCCGCAAAGCCGGTAGAGACCCGTCCAGCCTTTCCCGAGTGGCCACTATGGCGATCTCGATCAACACCGACGGTAAAATCACCATGCCCGACCTGATCACCCTGCTCCGTCCTCTCAGCGGCTTGCTGGTCTGGCCGCCCGTGATGGAACGGCTGGGACACACCTTCGACCCGCCGCCCGAAGCCCGCAGCAGCTATATGGAGGTCAACCCGTGCGACCCGGCCAGCCAGGAGGCTTACTGGGAGATGGAGCGCTGGATGCCCGACGAACTGATGAAGCCCGCACTGACCTTCGGCGACAGTGAAGAGGTCTATCAAGCCTGCCGGCGCTTCGCCGAAGCGGGAGCGACCGACCTGTACCTGAACTTTGCCTCGCCCGACCCGATGGGGAACTTCATCATGTTCGCTCACGAGGTACTCCCCCGACTCAACGGCCGACCGCCCACCCCGTTGGCCCGCGCACTGGCCGCCCTCCTGGGTCCGGCGATTCGCCGGGGCTGGGTGCGCAAGCGGTTCTCTGCCCCGCAAACGCCGCTACCCGCTCGCGGCTCGTTACCGCCTCGCGCTTGAGCTAGGCCTCAAGACGGGCGCAGGCGCAGGGTCAGCACCACGCCTTCGGCGTCGCCCCGGTTGGCCAGAGTGCAGTCGCCTCCAACCTCCCACATCAAGGCCCTGAGTTTGGATAGCCCTAGCCCCATTCCGGGCACCTGCCCGGTAAACGACTTCTCGCCCTGATAGTAGGGATGGAAGGCGTTTTCCAGTTCGTGAGGGGTCAGCCGACGACCGTCGTCTCTTAGCTCGAGCGCCACCTTCCCCTGGTCGATTCGAACCGCAAGGTCGATCCGGGGAGCCTGCCGGGGATGAAATTTCTTGCAGTTCTCGACCACTTCCCAGAGGACCAGCTCGAAGGCCCGGCTATCGATGTGCAGGGCCTGGGGCAAGCCGGGCTGCAGCTCGAATCCAGCATGCTCGATCCCTATCCCCTGACAGACTTCCCGGTAAAGCGGCTCGAGCTCGGCTAAGCGGAACCCCGAGCCAAGGGGAACGGCCCGCGGGCTGTAGACGTACTTGAGCACTTTCTCCAGTTCCAGCTTAAGCTCTTCGACCCCCGCGTGCGCCTGCTCGGCAAACTCGACGACCTGTTCCGGAGCCAGCTTGCTGGCCTTTTTCCGCAGGATGGTCAGTCCCAGATTGGCCTTGGTCAAAGGGGTCCGAACTTTGTGGGCGATCACCGACTCGAAACTCCAGACGCTGCGCTGCGAGGTGCGCTGGCCGGTCACGTCACGCAGACGAAAAAGCACCTCGGTCAGACTGCCGGTGCTCTGCTCCAGCACCTTGACCTCGAGCCAGACCGGACCGGAGTGCTCGCTTTCGGCTCGCCACAGGTACAGCGGCTGCCCGTCCGGCAGGCGAGGGAAGCTGCTCCAGGCCTCCTGAGGGTGCGGAGTGTAGTGCTCCAGAAACGCCTTCATCACGTCGCCGGGTGACTCGAATGCCGACCAGCCGAAGAGTTGGCGGGCCCGTCCGTTAGCGTAGCGCAGCTCTCCCCGATGCGAAACCAGCAGGTAGCCGTCCTCGGCCTGCTCGACGACCCAGCCGAAACGGGCTCGCTCGGTGCGCAGACGACGGTAGCGGTTCAGTCGAGTGATGGTCTGGACCCGAGCCCGCAGCTCTTCGACCGCGAACGGCTTGCTGACAAAGTCGTCCGCCCCCGCGTCGAGCCCCTTGAGGCGGGAGCTTTTGTCGCCCAGCGAGGTCAGCAAAACGATAGGCACTTCGGCCAGGTCGTCATCGGCGCGCAGCGCCTGGCACACCATAAAGCCGTCCATGCCCGGCATCATCACATCGAGCAGGATCAGGTCGGGTTCGGATTCGCGAGCCAGGCGTAGACCTTGCGGCCCGTCTTCGGCCTCGCTGACTCCGTAGCCGTCCGCCACCAGCATGCGACGCAGCGTCATCCTGTTGACCTTGTCGTCATCGATGATCAGGATGTGAGCTGGCCTCTTCATCTCTCTCCGGTTCGCGACGGGAGCGACCTTCCCCCTCGACGGCTTCGCTTGCCCTCTGAGCTGCGGGGATAGGTATACCTCGACGGGGCGTTCGGCTATCCGGGGGCGGGTGTCCCGGCCCGGCCGCGAGATCTAATCTGGGAGAAGAAACCCGTCCAAAGGAGACCCACCGATGAAAACGCTGACGCTTTCTACCCTGGCCGGCCTGGCGCTGACCGCAGCCCTGCTCCCCTCCCCCATCCTGGCCGCCGAGGTTCCCGGAACCGAATACCGTCAGGCCACGGTGATTCAGGTCGACACCGCCTCGACCGAAGAGCAGTTGGAGCTAGAGAACCGGCCCGCCCCCGACGAGAGCGCCACCCTCGAGAGGGTCAATGGACGGCCGGGCGAGATCAAGAACCGCGATCTGACCCCGACGATGCGACGCACCTACAATCAGAAAGAGACCATCGAGTCCGACTACGGTAAGGAGATCCAGATCGAGATCCTGGAAGACCGGGACAAGTTCAACGACGCCGAAGACGGCGACTTCGACGACTACTAGCCGCTACCGCTAGCAGTCCCGCCGGCCCCGGCGGTACCGGGTGGGGAAATCGCCTGCCAGCCGTAATAAGCGAACGAGCGGGCCGGCAGAGTCACCTGAAGCTGGCCGTCGACCACCCTGGCGGCGCCCTCTTCCAGAAGGTTCTTCAGAACCGCGCCTTCGGGCATATCCTCGTCCATAGGAAGGGTCAAAGTCTTCTCTTCCTGCGCGTTGTTGAACACGCAAACCACCTGCTCGTCGGTCCGAATTCGGGCCAGAGCGTAAGCGTCGTCCTGTACTAACAGCTCTTTCTGGCTGCCGTACTGCAAGGCGGCGCTGTCCCTGCGCACCGCCGTCAGGTCCGAGATAAAGCCCTTGAGCTGAGGCTCCTGGCTCCAATCCATGTCCTTGCGGTTCTCCGGCCCCCAGCCTTCCATGGCCGACTCGGTCCCGTAGTAAAGCGAGGGGATTCCACGACAGGCGTAGAGGAACCCTAGCGCGCTCTTCAACCGTCCGGTATCACCGGCACAGTCCGTCATAAAGCGCATCATGTCGTGGTTGTCCACGAAAGTCATCAGCTTCTTGGGGTTGTCGTAAAGCTCATCGGCCTTCAGCGCTTCGGACAGCACTTTCATGCTTTCGTCGCCGTTCGACTCGCGCAGGCGCATCGACTCGGTGATGTTATGCTTCCCGACCTCGGAGGCCAGGGCGAAGCGCTCGGAGCGAGTGCGCTCGGGGATACCCGAGAAGACGTTGCGGATGGCGTAGGCCAACGGGAAGTCGAACATCGACTCCTGAGTCTCGCGCTGGTAAGCCGCCACGTAGTTGGGGTTGCGCCAGAACACCTCGCCCACCGAGAAGAAGTCGGGGTTCTCGCCTTTCATCTCCTCTACGAACTCTCTGGTGAAGCCGCGCGGCACGTGGCGCACCGCGTCCAGGCGGAAGGCGTCGACGCCCGTCTCTTTGAGCCAGCCCTTGTGAGCGTCGGTGATGTGCTGCGAGACTTCGGGGTTCTCCAGCGCCAGGTCGGGGAGACCGGCCAGATTCTGATTTTCGATCGCCCACTGGCCGACCCAGCGAAGCTTGCCTTCGTCGTGGTACCAGTCGGCTTTGTCCTTATCGGCTGTGTAAGGATGCTGGTAGCCCGTATGGTTGGTGACCACGTCGAGCATCACTTTCATGCCCCTGGCGTGAGCCAGGTCGGTCAGCTCTTTCAGCTTCTCCTTGCTTCCGAAGGACGGCTCGGCGGCGTTGAAATCGTGCGGCCAGTAGCCGTGATAGCCGTCGTTGCCGAAAAAATCGCGATCGTTGAGGTAAGGGCAGGAGAGCCAGATGCAGTCCACCCCAAGGTCTTCGAGATAGTCCAGTTTGTCGATCACGCCCTGGTAGTCGCCGCCGTGGAACGCCTCGATGTTCGAAGGGTCGGCGTCGCCGTCATTGGTCTTGTCGCCGTTGGCAAATCGATCGGTCACCACGTAGTAAACCGTCTTGCCTTCCCAGCGGGTAAAGCCATCCTTGAGCGCGCCGTCGCCCATCAGCGATCCGCTCATGGCGGTCAGACTGTCGCTAACTTTGCCCTGGGGGTCGGTGGTCGAAGTGGTGAAGGTCAGCGGTTGGCCATCGCTCCAGCCGCTCTCGCGGAGCGCCCCTTTGTCCAGGTCCAGGCGAAGGTGGCTGAATTTCGGGCTGTAGTGCACCGGGAGGTCGAGCGGCTTCAGTTCGCCGTCCAGCGAGCGGTAGGCCCGGCCGTCTTTGACCACCAGCTCGAGAGCCTGTCCGCCCTCGACGGCGACGGTCAGCTGCACCTGAGACTGGAACTGAGCCCCCTCGCGCAGGTGGGCGACCTCGATCTGAAGCTGGTAGGGGTCGGTTGGAGCGCCTTCTTTGGAGGACAGCGCGAACAGGTCGCGGCTAGAGTCCCAACCGTCGTAGCTGCGGCGGACATCGCCCACCGAGTCCAGCGCGCGCAAGCTGTCCCGGTTCAGGCCAGGCAAGACCGGCGTGGCGGCTTCGGCGTGCTTCTTCTGGTGGCGTCGCGTCTCGACCTTATTCCATTCATCGCTGATCAGCGTTTTGGCGTCGTAGGCTAGAATCTCGCTGTAGCGTCCCAGCAAGCCGCCCACCACCGCGCCGGCGGCGCCGCCCACTATCCCGGCCACGGGCCCAAACAGAGAGCCGATTCCGCCAGCGGCCAGGGCCCCAGCTCCCAACCCCGCGACCGTCTTCCAGGTCGACACGTCGGCCACATCTCGCCAGTCGCTGTGCTGGGGCGCGGCGTTCGCCGAAGGCGTGGAGGGAAGCGCAGGCCGAGAGGCAGAGCGGGCGGCTGGTCCGGCCGCTGCCGGAGAGTTCTGAATCAGCATGACCTTTGAAGTCTAAGTCAGTCGCCCTGAAAAAACAAGGAAATCCTATGAACATAGCACGTCCATCGCAAGGCGACAGAATGTGAAAACAGCCCGGTTTGACGGGCTGCGAAAGATTTCCTCAGGAGCGATACGACCGGTTTCAGCCGAACATTCGTGGCCCGGAGCTACCGGGAGCGGCGCTGCTGAAGTTCATGCTGATCTGATTGAACGACTGAGGCAGCATCGCGAAAGGCTGAGGCTTCTCTTCGCCGCGCACGCCGCTGGCGTTCTCTTCGTCGAGTCGGGACTGCAGGGTCACCCGGGACAGGCAGGCGCAGTTGGCCGTTCCGCACTCGGGGCAGACGGCCAACTCTTTGACCGTGTCGACCGACTTCCCGTCGTGACCGATGTGACTCTCTTTGACCTTGACCGTCTCGACCCGTCCGTAGCCGGGCAGGTGACGGTAGCCGCGCTCGCCTTTGATGGGGCTGGAGTCGCCCTCGCGCAGCCCGGCAGCCACCGAGGCGAACCCTTCCGCCGCGCCCCGGTCGGGAACGGAAGTCGGAGCGGTGTTCGAGGTCCAGCGGTGGACCGAGGTTCCCAGGGAGAGAGCAGAGGGGAGACTCATAGGCGCGGATATTTGCCCCTTTCCTCTCGAAATCCTGCGCCCTCGACATTCCGCCGCACTTCCAGGTCTCGGAAGGTCAGGCCGAGAACCGCGCCGGGTGCGGAACAACCCCCTGATCGAACTCTACCGCGTGGCGGTACTGGCCCTCCTGGTCATGTCGGTCGGGGTGCTGGGATATCGATTTACCGCCGGGTTGGACTGGCTGGATGCACTCTACATGACCGTCATCACCCTCTCGACGGTCGGCTATCGGGAAGTCGGCACAGGCCTCGACGATCAGGGGAAACTGTTCACCATCGGACTGATCCTGGGAGGGGCAGGCGTGATCGCTTACGCCATCAAGACGTCCGTCGAGGTGCTCCTCGACGACTCGACCCACCAGTACTTCAGCCAGCGACGAACCTTGAGGAGACTAGCGAAAATGCAGGACCACTTTATCGTCTGCGGACTCGGGCGGGTAGGACGCGCGGTCTGTGACGAGTTGAAGCACGATGGGTTAGAGTTCGTCCTGATCGAAACCGACCCCCAGGTTGCCAAAGAGGCCTCCGAGCGAGGCTATGTTGTGCTCGAAGGCGACGCCACCGACGAGCACACCTTGCTCCAGGCCAATATCACCCAGGCCAAAGGGCTGATGTCCTGCGTCAAGTCGGATTCCGATAACCTGATGGTGATCGTGACGGCCCGCGGCATGGTAGAAGGGTTGAAGATCTCGGCCCGGGTGTCGGACGAGCGAAATCTCGAGAAATTCCGACGAGCCGGCGCCGACTATATCTACTCGCCGTTCTCCCTGGTGGGACGCCGTATCGCGCGCTCGTTGACTCGCCCCAGAGTCATGGAACTTCTCGACCTGGCCCTCGACGAAGCCCAGTACGACCTGACCATCGCCGAGCACCCGTTGCCGGCCGAGAGCGACCTGGTTGGGAAAGACCTGGTCGAGAGCGGTTTCCGAAACCGCTACGGGCTGGTGATTCTTTCCGTGATTCGAGAAGACCGCTCGATTTTGCACAATCCTCCAGCGACAACGGTTTTCCGAGCCCACGATATTCTCGTCGTGTTGGGAACTCCGTCGCAGGTGCAAAAATTGACCGGTCTGCGACCGACCAAGCGAATCAAGGCTTAGCTGGAACCGTCTTGGGCAGGCTTTCGATCAAGCGCGGGGTGGTCAGGAAGGAGACCCCGAGCGAACCGCTGGATCCCACCATGGCCGCCTCGACCACAGGGTCGGTGATCTCGGCTTCGGCGACCCAACGCACCACAAACGAGGCGCCCGAGCCTCCACTGGTGTCTTCTTCGCCTACGAACATCTCTGCCACCGATAGCGGAGCCAGTTCGACCTCTTTCGGCGTCAACTCTTTGACCAGCGCGCCAGAGGAATCGTAGTAGCCCACCGACTGTATGATGAGCTTTTCCGTCGGGCTGGTATTGCGCAAGCTCAGGGTGATAGCCAGGTTGTACGACTTCCCGTCGAGCAGATAGACGTGACTGTAGCACGGCACGTAAAGCACCTGGCCGCGTACGACGTTCCTGGGTTTCGCGCTTGTCTCTACAGCGTTGGACGGCAGGGCCATCCGAGTTACGCCGGTCACGGATTCTCGGGGCCGACAGCCACCCGCTAACAGCAGGGCTAGGAGCAGCAGCGGAAAGATCCTCATCGGGAGAGGTTCCCAATCCGAGGGAGCATCCCTTCGCCGGGCGAAGCTGGCGTCTTCAAGCTCGTTGTCCAGCGGTTTGAACCGATCAGGCCGTGTGGCGTACTACCCCTATCACGGCCAAACAGCCGGCCTAAGGAGAAGAGAAAAATGACCAGCGACCCCGAAACTCCCGAAGAGCGCGACGCCTCCTCCCCTTCTCCCCGAGGACCGGGCCCGGCCGAGCAGTTCCTGGACGCCGAAGCGGCGGCCCAGTCCGAGCAGCGCTCCGCTGACCCTGCCCCTCTCGGCCCCCCCAAAAAGAAACGTCGGTTTGTCTCTCCTATCGATTTGATCATGCTGGCCTCGATCACGCTCGTGCTGGGGGCGATTCTGGTGCCCAACTGGATACGAGCGCGGGCCCGCGGTCAACTGACCGCTTGCAAATCGAATCTCAAGAACATCGGAACGGCTCTCGAGATGTACTCGACCGACTGGAGCGGGAAATACCCCACCTCGACCAGCGTCTTGACTCCGAACTATCTCAAGACGCTCCCCGAATGTCCGGCCTCCGGCCACAACAGCTACCGGGCCTCTTTTGGGCCCACAGCTCCGACCAACGTCAACGGCTATGAAGACTACTATTACGTCGAATGCTCGGGTGGCCACCACGGCTCGGTATCGATCAGCGGGGACTACCCTGCCTACGATGGGGTCCAGGGCCTGATCGAGCGAGCCCCTTGAAAGTCGACTAGAGCCCCAGGTCGCGACGAAGGGAGCAAAAGGAATACCGCTCTTCCCGGGGCAGCCGTGCTTCCTTCTGTTCGAGTTCGTCGAGCAGGCGTAGGAGGTCGGGGCGCAGGTGGGGCGCCCCCGCGGCTTCGCGAGGAGTACCCCCGCCCAACTTCTGGTTCGGCTCATCGAGCCAGGCGGTGAAAAAAGTCTTCTTGAAATCGAGGAGGCCCGCGCCGCCGCCCGAGGTCGCTTCTCCAAGTTCGGCAAGTTCGTCCACCTGACGGTCTCGGTGTCGCAGGCTCGCGATGCCCCGAAGCAGGGCCACCAGGCGGTCCGAGAGCTCTGGTCGAGGCGAGACCAGAATCAGTTCCTCAGGCAGGGAAAGGTCCGCTTCCCCGATCCACTGGTCGCCATCGAAAAACAAGACCCGGTCGCCTTCGTCCCGGCCCAGAGCCCGCACCTGGCGAACGGCCGAGGCGTCGTCGACGTGGTAGCGGTCCATGACCAGGACCAGCTTACGACCCTTCTTGTCTCGAAGCGGCGGAGCGGCGTCGCCCTCGACGCCCAGCCAGCGTCGGGCGACCGCTTCGGCGCGCGTCCGTTCGTCTTCGATCACCTCGGGGAGGCGAGAGAGTAAGCTCGGCGCCGGAGCGCCCAGACAGCATTGTTTGTGCTTTTTTCCACTACCGCACGGGCAAGGATCGTTGCGTCCGACTTTAGACATGTCAGAAGGGACGCTTCGGAAAGGGGGAAAGCGAGACCTCTACCCCGGTTCCCAAAGCTGCTCGCGGAAGGCTCGGTGAATCGGCGCTTCGGGCTTATCCGTAGGTTCGTAGAGGCCGCTGCCGATGCGGTCGATCAGCACCTGCTCGCCCTCGACCTGGAAAAAGACCCTCCAGGCGCCGCAGCCCAGCCGCAGTTCGTTCGGCAGCCGGGTGATACGGCGCGTCTTATGGGGGTAAGGGTCGTCGGCCAGAATCCGACTGACCCGCGCGGGGAAATCCGGGTGGTAGTGCTCACCCAGCCAGTCGAGCTGGCGGCGGGCGGCCGCACTGAAGACCAGTTGGTAACGGGGTGCCGGCTCCGGAACCTGGGCCAGCCACCCTTCGTCTTCGTCGGGATAGCTGTCGACGCTGGGAAGGTAAGGCTTGATGTCTAGAATCGGGGTCCCATCGAGCAGATCATGGGGCCCGATGTAGACACGCCGCCCCTTGATCCCCAGCAGCGGCACCGAAGTCATTCCGATCGGGTTGGGCCGATAAGGGGCGCGCGTGGCGAACAGGCCTCGCCGCCCCACCCGTCCCCGTGGCGGCAGCACCTTAGGCCTCCACCCCTGGTTATGGTGAAACCACCAGAGAAGCCAGATCCGAGAAAAGCCCTGCAGGTCGCAGAGCGACATCTCGAAGTCGTGCCCGCCGATCAGCTGAATCACTCCGTCTCTGGAATGGCGGGCATCCGGCTGATGCTCGACCAGCCCTTTTCCGGTCGCCTTCGATTTCAGCACCCCGATCGGGCGACAGATCAGTTCGCCCAGGTCGGGCGGGAGGTTGGTCGACATGCAGGCGAGTTTACCAGCGCGGACCGCTTTTGAGAAACTCCAGGGCGGATTTGGCGTCGATGGCCGGCGAAAATAGGAATCCCTGGGCCTCGTCACAGCCCAATCCCCGCAGCTCTTCGAGCTGGGCGTGGGTGACCAGGCCTTCGGCCGTGGTGCGGATCTTCATGCGCTGGGCGATGCGCAGGACGGCCGCGATCAGCTCGGCGTTGACCTCATCCTCCATCTCGGCCAGCAGGGTGCGGTCGACCTTCAGCGAGTCGAACGGGAAGCTGTGCAGGCAGCGAAAAGAGTCGGGGCTGACCATAAAGTCGTCGAGGTGGAACCCGATTCGCAGCCCCTGCAGAGCGTACAGGGCGGCCAGGCCACGCTCGTAGCGAACGACGTCCTCGCTGATGTCGAGGCGCAGCTGGCCCACCAGATGACGGTAGCGCTCGACGATGCGGGTCAGCTCGGCCAGCCCACCCTCCTGCAGAAAATGATCGGAGCAGAGATTCACGTTAACCCGGATCGGGTAGTCGACCTCGCCCTGCCAGAGCTCGAGTTGGCGCAGCGACTGCTCCAGAATGAAGCGGTCGAGCTCCGGCAGCAGCCCACAGTCGCGAGCGATGCCCAGGAAGCTGTCAGGGAGGAGCATCCCTTCGCTCGGATGTTTCCAGCGCACCAGCGCTTCAAAGCCGCGAATCAGCCCGTTGCCCAGGTCGACGATCGGCTGAAAGTAAGGCTCCAGACGCCCGTCTCGCACCGCCGCCGTCAGTTCGTCCTCGAACTGCAGCCGATACTCGGCGTCCCGGCGTAGCTGGGCGTGGGCGTGGCGCACCGGCTGGGTCGCCGTAGCCGCTTCCAGAGCTCTTTCCGCGGCCTGAAACATCTCTTCCGACGAGGCGTAGTAGGCCACGTTCCCGGCGATGCCGATCCGCTTGACCAGGCCCGGGTGCTCTTCGAACAGGCGGTGAGCGACTCTCAAGGGGTCGCTGGAGTGACGGTGCCCTTCGAGTAGCAAGACCAGTCGGTTCTCGCCGACCAGCAGCGCCGAGTCCTCGATGCGGATGGCGGATTCGACCTTCTCGGCCAACCCGGTCGGCTCGACGGGCAGATTCAGTTCGGCCGCCATGACGGCGTAAAACTGTCCCGGGTGACGAGCGCTGCGGGCGAAAGCCTGAGCCAGACGGCGGTCGACTTCGGTTCCCTGCGGGTCAAGACTGAACACGGCTAGTGCTTCTCCCAGAGTTGGCTACGGGCGGCCGCCAGGAAACGGACGTAGGTCCCCGGGTTGAGACGGAAGAACGCTTCGAGATCGGTGATGTTGATCACGTAGACTACGGCGTCGGTGAGCGTCGAAGCGGTGACCGAGTGGCGGTCGTTGGCCGCCTTGACCCGGCCCAGCAGGGAGCCGCGTCCAGCTTCTTCGGTCGACCAACCGTCACGTTCGATTTTTACCCGTCCTTCTTTGATCAGATACAGGCAGCGGATGCGGTCGCCTGACCGGAACAGGAGCTTGCCAGCGGGGATGTTCCGCTGGCGCATGGCCGGGATAAGCTGGGTTTTCTGCTTCACCGAGAGCCGGGCCAGCAAGGCGTTTTCGTTCATCAGCGGCCAGCCTTCATGCAGGCGGCTTTCCGCCACGAGCTGTAGCGAGCGCTCGATTTCGGTGCCGAAGATAAAGCGCAAGAAGTCCTGTTTGACCACCCGCAGCACTTCGAGCTCGGTGTAGGCCCGCACGTCGGCGGTTCGCTCGGACGAGAGTAGGACGGCGACTTCGCCAAAATAGTCGTAACGCCCCAGATGGGTCAGCAGTTCGCCCTTCTGGCGGACTTCCGCCTCGCCCGAGAGGATCAGGAAGAAGCTGTCACCTGGTTCGCCCGTGCGCACCAGCAGTTCGCCTTCCTGGTAGCGCAGAAAGGTGGCGATGCGCAGGAACTCGGCGACTTTCTCGATGCCCAGGGGGTTCAGCAGGTCGACGCCGGCGAACAGGTCCAGCATGCGCTGGGCCAGCCACAGTTCCGGGGGCTGAACCTCCAGATGCAGGGTCTGTTCGACCCCGGGCGGGGCGAGCTTTAATCCCGAATCGACCGGAAGCTTGTCGGCCGAGATGTGGTTGACGTAGAGACGCGCCTTGGTCTCGTCGGGCAGGCTACTCAGCGTTTCGACCGGCGTGTGGATCGGGGGAACGCCGGCCTCGTGCAAGATCAGGTCGGCGTCCCAGCGGAAATCCAGCAGTTCGTGTAGCCGCTTCTCCGAAAAGAGACCTTGCCGGTGCAGCCCAGAGAGCGTCTCCCGGTCGTTGAGGTGGTCCCCCGAATAGGCCACGGATTTGCCCTGATAGGACACGTCGAAGCCCAGCGTGGGGATGGGGTGAAAGTTGTATCGGAAGACAAAAGCCGCCCCCGCGATGTTGACCGGGGCGCCGATGGTCACCGGCGAAAAATCGAACAGAGCCCGCACCTGGGTCGAGGTCAAGCCCAGCACACCGCGATACTTGCGGACAAAGCTCTCGATCACGGTGTGGGTGCTATGCAAACGCACCCGACCTTCCTCCAGCAGCTTCTGCAGCGTTCCGGCGTCGTGGTCGGCGTGGCAGTGGGTCAGCACCAGATCGTCGATCAGGCGAGAGTCGACCCCGTGCAGCTTCATCCAGCGAGTGGTGTCCACCGGAGGATCGACCAGGACGCCTCGGCCGTTGACCCAGATCACGAAGCCCGAAGTGTCCGAATTGGGATCGAAACCGTGACCCGAGCCGATCACCGTCACCCCGAAAAACGGCGGGCGATAGCGGCGCGTCGAGCCTGCCAGCGGGGGAAGCTTGGGCGGGGGACTGAAGGCGATTTCGCGCCGCTGCCGTTTCCGCTCGAGGGCGAATCGGTCGGTGCCTGTAGGGAGAATCTTGACCCCCCCGATCTCGACCGGCTGCTCGTCATCGAGGATGGCAAAATCAACCAGGTCTTTGATGTGCAGCCGCCCTCGCTCGAGAGCGGTATCCTTCTTGAAATAGGCTAACTCTGCAGCCAGGTCAGGAACCATCTCGCCTTCGGGGTAATCCCGGCTCAGGTCGAAGCTTCGCGGGCCAAAAATCGCCTCTTGCAGAACCTGCATGACCGGTCGCAGTTGACGACGTAGACAGAGAATCAGCGTCTTCTGTCCGCGCAGGTAGAAGTTGAAATAGACCGGGAACTCGATTTCGGCGCAGCTGACCCCTTTGCTGACGTCAAACAGACGCTCAGGCAGAAGAAAGACGGAGGGGACCCCGTGCGGACGTCCCATGGTGTCTTTGATGGTTTCCGGATAGGCCCCCACCTGCATCACCAGGTCTCCCCACGAGACCACCTGACCGCCTCGGGGAAGCTCGAAGACCTCGAAGCTTTCCGTGTCCTGCTGGGCTGGGTTGATCACGACGCCCCCCTATTTGCCATCCTTCGGACGGCTCCCCCTTGGAAAAGACCACGTCGAAAGCAAGAAGAGCCGACCCTTTCCTACCGTGTGGGAAGGGTCGGCTCCTGGCCAGGCAGAGAAGCTCTAGATGAACAGCGTCGCTGGATCCTTACGGTCCATTTCGTCCTCGAGATTGGCGATGTCGAGCGCCATCAGGTCGCGGCGGCTAACCATCCCAAGCACCTCCTCGCCCTGAACGACCGGGAGATGGCGACAAGAGATGGTCCCCATCCGTCGCAGCGCCGTCTGGAAGTCCTCGTCGGGACGGCCGGTCAAAAGTTGCTGCGTCATGACCTCCCCAATCAGGGTGCGCCGCGGGTCCTTGTCGCGAGCCACCACCCTGGTCAGCAAGTCCCGCTCGGTAAAAATGCCCCGCAGCCGCCCCTGGGACACCACCAGGACGGCGCCTTTGTGGGCCTCGCTCATTATCCTTACCGCTTCCTGGACGGTCGCGGCCGGCTCTATGGTCACGGGAGTCTTCCCCGCAATGATGTCTCTTAACTGAACTGTGGTCATGCTCAGTACCTCCTTGTCTTGGTGATCGATCACAGGCAACACAAACTCTTTCCATCGAAAAGCCTCACGCCCGGCCGCCTCTTGGCAGGCAGCTCGAAACGTCGGGTCTCTCCAGCCGTCCAAGAACCTGGCGCTGAGCAGGTTCTAGAAGTTCACGGCCCACCTGATACGAAGCGTTGGTCCAGCCAAAACCGGCCGCGTCTCCGTCGACGCCCTGGTTGGGATACTCGACGTTGACCCGGTGAGTCTGCTGCACCACGTCATACTTTTCCGCCAGCGTTCCGTGGTCTTCGCAAGCACAGCGGGCCAGCATGCTGGTCCAACGCCAGGCGAGATCCCGGGCCAGGTCCGCGCACTGGTAGTCGAGCAGCCCTTGCCAGAGAAGCATCTGATGCGGCGCCCAGCCGTAGGGAAAGTCCCACTGTCGAGCGGTTCGCCCGGCGTGCAGTTCGCCTCGCGAGGCAGCGCTGCCGGAAGCTACCCCTCCGCCTTCCCTCAGACCGGGCAAGACGCGCTCGACCATAATCTCGGCCTGCTCTCGAGTGGCCAGACCGGCCCAAAGAGGATAGAGGTTGGTTGCCGACTCGAAGCCGGTGCGGCGTTGCAGGCGCCAGTCGTAGTCGAAAAAGCCTCGACCGGGTTCCCAGCAAAACTCGCTCATCCGGCGCGCGCGCTCCCGCGCCCGCTCCCTCCAGACCTCAGGGCCAGGGAAGCCATCCAGGGGGCCTGTGCTCGACAGAAGCTCCGCCAGGTCGACCTCGTATCGGTAGAGGAGCGAGTTGAGGTCAACCGTGCAGAGTCCGGTCGCGTTCTCCTCCAACCGGTAGGAGGTGTCGTGGCCGGACTCCCGCACCGCACGGTCCTCGCGAAAGTAGAGATCTAGCTCGGGCGGAGCCACCCGACGTTCGAGATAGGCCTGTCGGAACTCTTCAATGTCCATCCCTTCGGCGCGCGCGAACGGCTCCATCACCGTTGCGTAGTGGCGAATCATCGTTTCCGGAGGGTAGCCGACTCCACAGCAGTAGTAGCGAGAGAGCCCACAGTCTCGGCGTCGTTTCGGCGCAATCCAAACATCCTGGTACTCGATCATCGCACAGCGCAAAGCCCGAGGAAGATCCAGCCCCGACCAGCCGTGTTCGAGCAGCAGACGGAGATAGGAGGTCAGAAACGGCGGTTGAGAGCGCGTCAGGTAGTAGGTGCGGTTGGCGTTGAGGATCGCCCCGTAATGCTCGATCTGATAGAGCAACTGCTCGAACATCTCGCCGGCCAGGCTCAGACGCCCGTCCGCCACCAAACCGAGTGCGATGAAGTAGCTATCCCAACCATACATCTCGTTGAAACGACCGCCCGGCACGACGTAGCGACGAGGCTGCCCCTCTCTGTCGAGACCCAGCCCCAGCAACCCGGGAGCTCTGTTCAGACCCAGCACATCCTGGGGGGTGAGGCGAGGGGGAAGCAGATGCAGCTCAAAGTCGTGAGAGCGCGTTAGCCCGCCGTAATACGCCCGCGACCGCTCGTCCGCGAGCGGCAGATAGAGCCGGCGAACACCATCCCCTTTCGGGTCGTCGAGGACCTGGTCCAGGTGAGCTGGATCCATCCGACGGGTGAGCGCTGACCAGTAACGGAGGGAGATGGTTTCTCCCAACGAGCCTGGAGGGGCAGGTTGAACTCGCATTTCCCCAGTATAGAGCCGAGACAAGCTTCTCGCTTGACCGGGTTGGGTGGAACGAGGGGTATACTTATGACATCATTTTCCGATCTGGCGGGCACACGTCTGGACGGCAAGGTCGCGCTGGTCACGGGAGGCGCCTCCGGGCTGGGCTGGGGCGCCGCCAAAATTCTGGCTCGCCAGGGCGCCCGCCTCGCTCTGCTGGGCCGCACGGGGAAATCTCTCGACAAAGCCGTGAGTCGGCTCCGAGACGAGGGGTACGAAGCGCTCGGCTGTGAAGCTGACGTGTCCGACTATGACGCGTTGAGCCTGGCCGTGGACACTGTGCGCAAGCGCTGGGGGCGGCTGGACATCGTGTTCGCCAACGCCGGCGTCAACGGGGTGTGGGCGCCGCTCGAAGAGCTGACTGTCGACGAGTGGCGGTCCACGCTAGACATCAACCTGACCGGCACCTTCCTGACGGTCAAAGCCGCTCTACCGCTACTCAAAGAGCGGGGAGGCTCGATCATCATCACCGCCTCCGTGAACGGAACTCGCATGTTCAGCAACACGGGAGCCAGCGCTTACGCCACGTCGAAAGCGGGTCAGGTGGCGTTCGCCAAGATGATCGCTTTAGAGTTGGCGCCTTCCGGGGTCAGGGTCAACGTGATCTGCCCGGGCTGGATCGAGTCCGAGATTGACGATAATACCGAAAAGCGTCACCTCGAAGAGGTCAAGACTCCGGTCGAATTCCCCGAAGGAGCGGTCCCGTTGACTCACGGCGGCCCCGGCACGGCCGAGCAGGTCGGCAACGTGGTGCTCTTCCTGGCTTCGGACCTGTCTTCTCACGTGACCGGGACGGAAATCTGGATCGACGGCGCTCAGTCGCTGCTTCAGGGGTAAGCCATGGAAGTCACTGTGGCGGCCGACCTGGAATGCGGCTGTGGAGAAAGACCCACCTGGGTCGACGGTAAACTTTACTTCACCGATGTGGAAAACCCCGCCCTCTACCTTTACGACAGCGCCGACGGAACGACTCGGCAGGTCTACCGAGGGCCGGAGGTGGTGGGTGGCCTGACCCTTCACGAGGACGGTCGACTGCTGCTGTTTATGGCGCGAGGCGCCATCGGCCTGTGGAGTGAAGAGTCCGGAATAGAGACGCTGTTGGAGGGGATCGAAGGCGAAGAAGAGTCGCGCTTCAACGACGTCTTCGCCGACCCGGCGGGACGAGTCTTTGGCGGCACCATGCCGACCGGCGACCGGGGCGGGCGGCTTTACCGCTGGGACCCGGACGGGCAGCTGAACCTGCTGCTCGAGCAGGCGGGCATGCCGAACGGAATGGGGCTTTCCTCGGACTTACGCTGGTTTTATCGTACGGACACCGAGGCCCGCACCATTTATCGTCACACTTACGATATCTCTACAGGAGATCTGGGCCCGTCCGAAGTCCTGGTGCCCCCGCCCCGGGTCGACGGGAACCCCGATGGATTAGCCGTGGACCAAGAGGGCTGCCTGTGGTCGGCTCAGTACGGCGGCCATCGCCTGGTGCGCTACGCTCCCGACGGACGGGAGATGTCGCACATCCCTCTCCCGATGGCCGAGAACCCGACCTGTCCCTCTTTCGCCGGTCAAGGGAGCCCGACACTGTACTTGACCACGGCCGGGGGAGGCTATCGGCCCCAGGCCGGGACAGCGGCGGGCGCCCTCCTGAGAATCGACCTGCCGGTGGGAGGGGGGCCTACCTACCGATCTCGGGGCGGCCTTTGACCCTCCCGCGAAGATAGGGAGCCCCCTCACCGTGCGGCGCGGGGGCTCCTTATCTCATTTCCGCTCGCCTCGAAAGTGGCTAGAGCGGCGGGTCGGCCGGTAGGAAGGGATGATCGCTGAAGCGGTGCTCCTGTTGAACCGCTCCGTGGCGGTCGTGCACCACCAGCTGACTATGCCCGCGGCTGAAAGCGACTTCGTGGCCGCGCTGGATCGCTTCGGACCGGCTGTCGAAGTGGGCGCCAGAAGCGGCGCTCCCCTCGGTCGTCACGGCCCAGCCGTCCCCTTCCGGGACGACATGATAGGTTTTCTGTTCTCTGGTTCTCATAGGCGTCGCTCCTCTCGACTTCAGGGTAGGCCGTGGAGCGACGGAGAAAACTCGACCGCTGGGGTAACGACGGCCTATCCCTGGCTCAGGCGGCCAGCGAGTCTGACGACGAGGGCGAGGGCGCTACGGATCCGCCTCCGCCTCCTCTACCTGCTCCGGACATCCCTCCGCCTCCCCCACCGCCAGCGGTTCCTCCACCACCGCTCATGGTGGCCGGACCCTGTACTCCACCCGAGGAAGGGTTGGAGGCCGGAGCTCCCCCTCCGGTTGCCTGCATCAGCTGAGCCAGCAACGCCTGCAGGAGCGGCGCTCAGACGGCCCTGCTGGTGCTGTCCCCGTTCTGCTGCGCCTGTCCATCAGGGGGGGAAGCGGGCGCCGACGAGGGTCCACTCGCTCGGAAAGCGAAGCAACGCTGTCGGAGGAAACGCCGCTTGAGCTCTACTGAAGGAACCGTCGCCGCCCCCGTCACCGACAGCCGTCTGGCCGCGCTCTGCTCGGAGCAGGTCCAGCTGGCCTTCCTGGACTATCAGAGCCAGTTCCGCGCCATCAGCGAGCGGGCTCGCCGGCGCTTTCTCGATCGCGACTGGGCGGGAAGCTACGACGACGCCTCCCAGCGCTTGCACCTCTACAACCGTAGGCTCGACGAGTTGGTGCTGGCCATCAAGGCGCTGATGGGGGAACGGGCCAGGGAGCGACATATCTGGATGGCCAGCAAGGCCGTCTTCTCCTCGTTCATCGCCCAGATCCCGGAATGGGAGATCGCCGAAAGCTTCTTCAACTCCCTGACCCGTCGGGTCTTCGCCACCGAAGGGGTCGACCAGAGCATCGAGTTCGTCGATTCCGACTTCGACGCTCCACCGACCAGCGAAGGCGGCCCGGTCCTGTACGTCCAGCGCGCTTCGAACCTGGTCGACCTGCTGAGAACGGTTCTGACGACCCCCAGCGCGGGAGGCTTCGAGATCGAACGCTGGGACGGGCTGGCCGCCCAGACCGAGATGGCCGCCGAGCGCCTACTGCCCTTGCTCGCCCGGGGTTCTGTAGAACTCGAATTCGAGCAGATCCCCTCGGTTTTCTATCGCGGACGGGGCGCCCACCTGGTGGGCCGCCTGCGGCGGAGTGGCGAGAGCGGCGGTCTGCCAGTGGCGCTTTGCCTTCGTCATCCCTCTCCGCGCGGCATCGTGCTCGACGCCGTGCTCAGCGACGAATTGGATCTTTCCATCCTGTTCTCTTACACCCGAGCCTACTTCCGCGCCGTGGTGGACTGCCCTTACCATCTAGCCCGTCAACTCAAGAGCCTGATGCCGCGCAAGCCGCTGGTCGACCTCTACAACGCGGTCGGCTACCACCGGCACGGAAAGACCGAGCTGTACCGAGACTTTCTGGCCCACCTGCGCGACTCGGACCGCTGCTTCGTTCCCGCAGACGGGACGCGAGGAATGGTGATGCTGGTCTTTACCCTGCCGGGCTATGACGCGGTTTTCAAGTTGATCAAAGACCGTTTCGACCCCCCCAAAAACACCAGCCCCAGCGATGTGAAGCGCTCTTATCGTCTGGTCTTCGAGCACGACCGCGCCGGGCGCTTGGTCGAAGCGCACGAATTCGAGCATCTTCGTATCCCCAGGGCCCGCTTCGACGAAGCGCTGTTGCGAACGCTGCTGGCCGACACGGCCCAGACCGTCCGAGTCGAAGGCGACGACGTGATCATCGAGCACGCCTACGTCGAACGTCTGGTCCGCCCGCTGAACTTGTACCTGGCGGAAACCACCGGGGAGGCGCAACTGGCCGCCGCGCTGGACTACGGACAGGCGATCAAGGACCTGGCCGCGTCGAACATCTTCGCCGGCGATATCTTCACCAAAAACTTCGGCGTCACTCGGACCGGCCGTGTGGTGTTCTACGACTACGACGAACTCTGTTATCTGACCGACTGTAACTTCCGTGACATGCCTCAGCCCACCACCGTCGAGCAAGAGATGGCTGCGGAGCCCTGGTATTCCGTGCGGGACAACGACATCTTCCCGGAAGAGTTCGAGCGCTTCCTGGGTTTACCGATGGTGACCCGACAGCCGTTCCGTGAGAAACACGGAGATCTGTTTCAGGCCGATTTCTGGCGCGCTCTGCAGGCCAAGTTCCAGGCCGGAGAGATCCCCGAGGTCAGCCCCTATGCGACCAGTCGACGGTTGGGCGCCTGGTGAACCGCCTGGGAGAAATGGACTATGACCGCCCTTCTTCAAGGGGTGGATCGGTCGGGTTAATCTCTGTTGAGAGCAGCCGAAGATCTCTTTAGTGAGACACCTCACCGCGATATGGGGCGCTCTCGTTCTCAGCTGCCTGGTCGGCCTCTTCCTCTATCAGGTCGAAGCCGGAGCGGGGGCACAGGCGCCGTTCCAGTGGCCGGGCGGGCTCCAGCTCGGCGCCAGGGGGAACCTGCTGATGCTGGTCCACCCGCACTGCCCTTGTTCGCGGGCCAGTCTGGCTCAGCTGGCTTCGGTCCTGCGGGAACGAACCGATGCTCCCAGCACCTACGTGGTCTTTGTCTCTCCTCCAGGTAGCTCCACCGAGTGGAGCCAAACCGACCTCTGGCGGTCGGCTCGAGCCCTACCGGGCGTGGTCGCGATCGACGATCGTGGCGGGCAGATCGGCCAGCGGTTCGGCGCCGCGACGTCGGGCCAGGTGCTATTCTACGATGCCCGAGGGTGGTTACGCTTCAGCGGCGGCCTGACCCCGATCCGAGGCCACGAAGGCGCCTCGGAAGGGATGGCGGCGCTGGTCCAGGCGCTGGAGTCCAGCGACCATCGACTCCAGCCCCCGGCCCCTGTCTACGGCTGCCCCCTATTCTCTGAGGAAGACGAAATTTGCAGCCACTGACCACGAGCGAAGCGATCGAAGCGCGCTCGCAAGAGATCTACCGCTCCTTCCGCCTAGCCGGCGACCAGCAGCTCAACGGGATGTTCGTGAAGCTGCTGATGGTCGAATGGCTGGCGGCCGTCCTGACCGCCGTTTTCGTTTCTCCGTACACCTGGGCCGGCGCCCAACAGAGCGTCCACATACACCTGTGGCTGGCGGTCGTGCTGGGTGGTCTGCTGGCCGTCTACCCGGCGATAGTGGTGCGCCTGCAACCCGGCGAGAAAACGACCAAATATCTGGTCACCAGCGCTCAGATGGTCTTCTCGATCCTTTTTATCCACCTCTCCGGGGGCCGCATCGAGACCCACTTCCACGTCTTCGGTTCGCTGGCTTTCCTGGCTTTCTACCGCGACTGGCGGGTGCTGGTCTCAGGCACGGTGATTACCGCCGTCGACCACCTGGTCCGCGGGCTCTACTTTCCCCTGTCGATCTTCGGAGTCGCCGAGACGGGCAGCTGGCGCTGGCTCGAGCACAGTCTGTGGGTGCTGTTCGAAGTCTTCTTCCTGGTCATCTGGTGCGAGCGCTCTCGTAAGGAGCTGCGTCAACTGGCGCTGGCCCAGGCCAATCAGGAAGCGGTGCGTCAGGCCATCGAGGAAGAGGTGCGGCTGCGCACTGCCGAACTGGTCGAAGCGCGCGATGAAGCGATCCTGGCGACCCGAGCCAAGAGCACCTTCCTGGCCACGATGAGCCACGAGATCCGCACCCCGATGAACGGCGTGCTAGGCATGACTGGACTGCTTCTCGACACCGACCTCGACGACGAGCAGCGGGACTACGCCACCACCATTTCGTCCTGCGGCGAGGGGCTGCTGACCGTGATCAACGATATCCTGGACTTCTCGAAGCTCGAAGCCGAGAAGATCCAGCTCGAGACCCTCGACTTTGATCTGCGCGCCGCCCTTGAAGACGTCTCGGACCTGCTGGCCTTCAAAGCTTACGAAAAGGGGCTGCAGTTCCCGCTCCTGATCGACCCCGAGCTGCCCACCTTTGTCAAAGCCGACCCCGCTCGTTTCCGTCAGGTGCTCCTGAACCTGGTCTCCAACGCTATCAAGTTCACCGCCCAGGGCGAAGTGACTATCAACGCCAGCAAAGTCTCGGAAGATGAAAACGGCCTGCTGCTAAAATTCGAGGTGCACGACACCGGTACCGGCATCCCTAAAGACAAGCAGGCCAGGCTGTTCCAACCGTTCGTACAGGCCGACGCCTCGGTCACTCGCGAGTTTGGAGGAACCGGGCTGGGGCTGGCCATCTGCAAACGTCTGGTCGAAGCGATGGAGGGCGAGATCGGCTTTGCCTCTGAACCCGGCTCGGGCTCGGTGTTCTACTTCTCCATGCGCGTCCTGCCCGCCGACGGCAGTCAGGTCCAGCCGCTACCGCTGGCCGAAATTCGCGGTTCGCGAGTGCTGGTGATCGACGACAACGCCAACAATCGCCGAGTCTTCCGGGAGCAGCTGCTGGCCTGGGGCTGCCTGCTCGAAGAAGCCGTCAGCGCTCCGGACGGTCTGGCGCTCCTGGAACGAGAGAGCTTCGATATCGTGCTGGTCGACTACCAGATGCCGGGTATGGACGGGCCGACCTTTGCCCTCAAGGTGCGTGAGAACCCCGCCCTGGACGGGCTGCGTATCGTGCTGGTCACCTCGCTGCCCCAGCAAAGCGACGCCAGGGGGCTGAAGAACACCGGATTCGATGGCTACCTGACCAAGCCGGTAAAACAGCGCGCTCTCTATCAGACTCTGGCCGTTCTGAAAGGCCTCTCGCCCGAGAAAAAGCGGACCGCGCCACTTATTACCGCCGAGACGCTGCGCGAACGCCAGCCCAGCCGGGTCAAGATTCTGGTGGCCGAAGACAACAAGGTCAATCAGAAGCTGATCGTCAAGCTGCTGGACAAGGAAGGCTTCGCCTGCGAGGTCGTCAACAACGGCGCCGAGGCCGTCGAAGCGGTCCGAGGGAGTCGCTTCGACCTGATCTTGATGGACTGTCAGATGCCGGTGATGGACGGGCTTACCGCGACTCGCACCATCCTGTCCGAGATCCCCGGAAGCGGGCCCATCGTGGCCCTTACCGCCGGGGTGACGGCCGAAGAGCAGGCCGCCTGCGAGGACGCTGGCATGATCGACTTCCTGGCCAAGCCTGTCCGCCTCGAGCCGCTGCGCGACTGTTTGCGCCGGTTCGCCGTGGAACGGGACACCGCCCCGGCCCGCTTCGACCATCACACGCTGCTGGACGTGCGGCGCCTGCGGGGAAGTTCGCTGGAGCCCGAAATCTCGCGAGAGCGGATGGAGCGGTTCGCCAGCGAACTGACCTCGCGCTCGGAAGCGATTTTGGACGCCCTCGACCAGGGCTCGCTGGAGGCCGCTCGCCAGGAGTCCTGCGAGCTAAAAACCCGGGCGCTAGGCCTGGGCGCCATCCGCATCGCCAAAGAGTGCGAAGCGCTGGAGCGTCACTGCGCAGGCAACGACCCCGCCGAGGCGCAGCGACTGCGACCGGAGTTTGCCTCGGACGTCAAGGCCACCCTGGGACAGCTGCGCGAGAGCTTTGCCGCCGTCGGCTCGTCGCGAGACTGAGCGAGGCGAGCGATACGGAACGAAGGTGCGCCGAGGGTTGTAACATTCTGTTCATCCGTGGGCGGCCAAATTTCAGCCGCCCACGCAACGGGCCGAGGGATGATAGGGGCAAGAAATCACCCGAAAGAGGTCTCCCCTATGCAGCTCAACTCCAACTCCGCCTTCCGCCCCTTCTCCTCCCCCACCGGCCTTCCCAGCGGGGGCCGCTCCACCCCCCCGGCCGTCTCCAACC
>JAEXNA010000139.1 GCA_023447635.1 Vulcanimicrobiota bacterium
GGTCAGCGACCCGCGCCGGACTCGAGGGCGCCGCTGGCCAGGAGCGGCAATTGTCCTGACTCGGCCACGACGGCCCCGCCGGATAGCCTGACACTCGGCTGACACGTTGACTCGCTAGACTCGGGGAATGCTCCCCGATCTCGCCTCGCAAAGCCCTTATCGCTTTCCACCCCCTCGACCAGTCCCGCTGGGGCTGTTCCTGCTCCACGCCGGGCTCGCGCTGCTGGCAGTGCCCGTCCTCTGGAGCCAGATAGAGAGCGCTCGTTTCGGCTATCACATCACCGTCGAGTGGTGGCTGACCTTTGCCAGCTTCTGCGCCTTCTTCACTGGTCTGGCGGCGACTCGAGTGATCCTGTGCCAATACCGAACTCGGGTCGGCGAGCCGTTCTCGAACGACGCCAACCTGGCTGTCGCCAAGGGACGAGCCGCTCTGACCTGGGTTGGCGGCAGCGCCGTTTTGTTCGCTCCGGGCTCCATCGCCATCGCTCTCGTCGTGATAGGGACCGCCCTGCGAACCGGCGCGTCCGAAATCCTGGGGCGAGGCGACCTGGGACGCTGGGACCTCGTTCTGATCTCTGCCCTGGGATGCACGCTCGCCTTTCTGGCCCCCGTGCTCGGCGCCTGGATCGGACTGGTGGCAAGTTGGCGCTGCAGCAGTCCCCGCGAAGCCATCGAGGTCGCCGCTCACTGGCTGCTGAACGTCTTCCTCATCACTCTTTGGACGCTGCCGCTAACCTGCGCCCGCGGCCCTTTCCCCCTCCCCGTTCTGGCCGTGGCGCTAGCCTTGTGTCTGGGCCTGATGTTGCTGGCCCCGACTCTCCCGCTCGGAGGGCTGGAGTCGCCCCTCTTCATCCCTGCGCTCGGCACCCTGGCCCTGGTCGGGCAGTTTGCTCTGCTCAACGCGATGCCCCATCTCGAAGAGGTTTTCGCGGTCACCCTCCTCCTGACCGCGCTGGGGTTCTGGCTAGCCAGCATGGCTCCACTCCCACCTTGGGCAAGCATTAGAACGGGAGACATAGGATGGGTGCCCCTCTATCTCCTGGTCAATGCCGCCCGGTTCCTCTTGGTCCCTTTCAATCTGTCCGTCCTGTTTCTAGCAACGGACTGTCCGGACGAAGGGCTCAAGCCGCTCTTCGAGTGTTTATCAGTTCCGCTGCCCTGGGCCGGTGGGGTGATTGGCACAGCTCTGGCCACAGTTCGGCTGGCGGAATGCGGTGCACGCCCCACCGCAGTTGGCTTTCTGGTGCTGATAGCCAGCGGAAGCCG
Source organism: Vulcanimicrobiota bacterium (assembly GCA_023447635.1). GTDB lineage: Bacteria > Vulcanimicrobiota > Xenobia > Xenobiales > JADMJV01 > JAEXNA01. The sequence continues at coordinate 1,267 of JAEXNA010000139.1, forward strand.
GCTGGCTTACTTGCTAATGTAGGGTGCCTGACCCAGCGAATCAGAAAAGCCCACCCGTCGGGGAGCGACGAGTGGGCCGTTGGAGGGCCAGGCCTAGCCGCGCAAGAACGGGAGCAGGTCCTTGATCAGCTCATCCTTGTGACTGGCGCACAGCCCGTGCGGGCCGCCCTTATACTCCAGGAACTCAGCGCCAGCGATCCCCTTGGCCGCCGCGCGGCTGCTAACATCGATCGGAACCGTGGCGTCATCGGTGCCGTGGATGATCAGGGTGGGAACTTTGAAGTGGGCTAGGTCGGGACGCAGGTCGGTCGAGGAGAACGCGTCCACGCAGTCTAGCGTACCCTTGAGCCCCGCCTGCATGGCTAGACTCCACGACCAGTCGACCACCTCTTGGCTCACCGGGCGCGAGATCACGCCGCGACCGTAGAAGCCTGGAAAGAAGTCCGCGAAGAATTTGGCGCGGTCAGCTTTGATCCCGTCCTTGATCCCTTCGAACACCGACCCGTCCACCCCGTCGGGGTGGTCCGCCGTCTTCAGCAAAAACGGCACGATCGAACCGATCAACACGGCCTTCGACACGCCCCTTCCGCCGTGGCGCGACATGTAGCGCGCGATCTCGCCTCCTCCCATAGAGAATCCCACCAGGGCCGCGTCCTGGGCACCGGTATGGGCCAGCAGGTCCGCCAGGTCGTCGCTGAAGGTGTCGTAGTTGTAGCCGTCCCAGGGCTGGTCCGACCGACCGAAGCCGCGCCGGTCGTACGAGATGGCGCGGAACCCCTCGTTCGCTAAGGCGAGCGCAATGTCGTCCCAACTGTCCGAGGACAAAGGCCAGCCGTGTATCAGTATGACCGGTCGGCCAGAGCCCCAGTCCTTGTAAAAAATGCGCGTGTTGTCGCGCGTGGTGAAATAAGCCATATCTTCCGGCCTCCTATAATTCTAAGTCTCCACCTTGTTCCCGATCCTTCCCGCCCGCACACGCTAACTCCAAGAAGCGCAACTCTAAGGTTGCAAATTCAAAGCTATTGCGCTACCCTATGAGCAACCAGGAGGTTGCAAATAAATGTCCACTCAAACCAACACCGATCGGATCGAAAAATCGATCACCCTCAAAGCCGCCCGTTCTAAGGTGTGGCACGCCCTGACCACCGCGGAGCAGTTCGGAACCTGGTTCCGTGTCAAGCTGCACGGCGAGTTCGAACCCGGCCAGACCATCCGCGGCAACACCACCTATCCCGGCTACGAGCACGTCGTCTTCGAAGCCACCGTCGAGAAGATGGAGCCGGAGAGCCACTTCAGCTATCGCTGGCATCCCTACGCCGTCGATCCCGAAGTCGACTACTCTAACGAGACCACCACTCTGGTCGAGTTCACGCTCGAAGACACCGAAGGCGGCACGCTGCTCCACGTCGTCGAGTCCGGCTTCGACGCCCTACCCGCCGCCCGACGAGACATCGCCCTGCGCATGAACACCGGCGGTTGGGAAGAGCAGTTGCGGAATATTAGCGCCCATGTCGGCGGCTGACCTTACGCTACTCCAACAGCTCGAGCCCGCAGCTCCGCTGTTCTCCGCCCTGGGCGACCCGACCAGACTGAGCCTGCTGGCCCAGCTCGCGAGCGGGGAGCCCAGGTCGATCAGCAGCCTCTCCACCCGCTCCCCGACCTCCCGCCAGGCCATCACCAAGCATCTCAACGTGCTGGCCCAGGCCGGGCTGGTCAGGGGAAGGAGGGAGGGGAGGACCCATTTGTGGCAGCTCCAACCTCGGCGGCTGCAGGAAGCGCAGGAGTATCTCGACCTGATCTCTCGGCAGTGGGACGACGCCCTGCTGCGGCTGCAGGCTTTTGTGGAAGAGGAGTGAGCGGGGGGGAGGGTTGCCCCGTGCGGGTCCTCCGTTTAGGATGGCCCTTATGAAACTCACTCGCTTTTTGCTCTGCTTGCTACTCGTCTTCACGGCCTCTTCGACCGCCTTCGCTCAGGAGCCGCAGCTAGGTCTGACGGCGGAGCAGAAGGCCAAAGTGGGCAAGCGGATCTGGGCCAACGAGTGTGGAGGTCGGGTCGCCGGTCTGACCTCATGGAACTACGGCGAAGAGTTCCCCTCGCTGGGGATCGGGCACTTTATCTGGTACCCTAAAGGGTTCAAAGGGCCGTTCGAAGAGGGGTTCCCGCTGCTGATGGAGTTTGCTCAGAAGCGCGGCGCGAAGCCGCCGCAGATCGCTCTGCAGCCGCACGCTCCGTGGAACTCCAAGGCCGAGTTCGAGGGCGACTTCAACGCCCCCGAGATGAAAGCGCTGCGCACCTGGCTGGCGAATTCGGTCGGCCTGCAGACCGACTTCATCATCGCTCGCTCGCGCGCCGCACTGGGCAAGATGAAAGAGGTGGCGCCTGCGGGCAAAGCCGATCGCATCGAGCGCAACTACGGTAAGGTCGCCACCACGCCGAACGGTGTCTACGCGTTGATCGACTACGTCAACTTCAAAGGCGAGGGGATCAATCCTAAAGAGCGCTATAACGGCAGCGGATGGGGGCTGATGTGGGTGCTGTTAGAGATGAAGGACGTCCCCGCAGGGCAGCCCGCGGCGCGGGAATTCGCCTCTGCCGCCAAGCGCGTGCTGGACCGTCGCATCGCCAACTCTCCCGCCGACCGTGGAGAAGATCGCTGGAGACAGGGCTGGCACAACCGCTGCGACGGCTACGCGCAGCCGTTCTAAGAGCCTATACGATGACGTGCAGCACGGCCACGTAGTGACAGCCCGCGCCGGCCATCACGAACAGGTGCCAGATGCCGTGGTTGTACGGCAAGTTGCGCCAGAGGCCATAGAACGGCACGCCTAACGTATAAGCGGCCCCGCCGGCCAGCAGCCACTTCGTGGCCACGGGGGCGCAGGCGACCATCGGGTTCCAGACCAGCATCATCAGCCAGCCCATCAGTAAGCACAAGATGACGGCCACCGGGCCAAACGGGTCCTTGGCGGTCATTTTGTGATAGACGCCAAAAGCGCCCATCAGCCAGACCGCCGTAAGGACCCCCCAGCCCCTCCAGCCGCCCAGGGCCAGAGCCATGAACGGGGTGTAGGTGCCGCAGATCAGCAGAAAGATGGCGCAGTGGTCGAGCATGCGCCCCAACTGCTTGCGCGGCCCGTGAGCGCTGGCGTGGTAGAAGGTCGAGGCGCCGAACAGCGCTACCAGCGACAGTCCGTAGATCGAGCAGGCCAGGGCTGTGGCGGCTCCCTCTTCCATGGCTAGCACGATCAGCGCTCCCAGGCCGACCAGGCTCAGGGCCAGAGCGGTGCCGTGGCTAAGCCAGTTGAACACTTCTTCCCGTGGGGTTTGCGGATTACGGATTTTGTGAGCAGGCACCATTTCGACATCGTTTCCTTTCCACAGCCCCCCGGCTCTAGACGAACTCTAGCATAACTGGCAGCCCGCCGCCCGGTCTAAGTGTGATCATCGGCTCTAAAGTCGGCCAAACTCCCGGCGCGAGATTCAGGCGAACCTGACGCGCGATGGTGTTCAGGATCAGGCGCGATTCCAGCAGGGCGAAATGGTTGCCGATGCACTGCCGTGGGCCGGCCGCGAACGGAACGAAAGCGCCGCGCGGGATTTCTTGCAAGAAGCGGTCGGGGTCGAACCCTTCGGGGTTGGGCCAGAACTCGGGGTGACGGTGCAGGATGTAGGGAGAGATGGTGACGCTCTGGTTCTCTCCGATCTCGAAGCCGCGGAAGGTGTCGCCCCCATAGCTGCGGCGTCCGAACACCCAGGCCGGAGGGAACAGGCGGAGCGTTTCCAGGATCACCCGATCGCTGAGCCCCCGCGTGGCCGCGCCCTCGGACGATTCGCCCAGTTCGCCCTCTAGCCGTCGCCGCGTCTGCGGATGTTTGCTGAGCAGATAGAACGCCCAGGCCAACGTATTCGCGGTGGTCTCGTGGCCCGCCAGCATGAAGGTGATCAGTTCGTCGCAGGCCTGCTGGTCGGTCATGCCGTCGCCCGTTTCGGGATCGCGCGCCTGCAGCAGAGAGGTCAGCAGGTCTTGCGGAGGGTTCGGGTCGTTGCGCCGTTCGGCCACCAGGGTCAGCGCCAGTCGCGTCAGTTTGTCGCGGGCGTCGCGGAAGCGCTGATCGCGCGGCGTGGGCAGTACCGGAGGCAGAGGGACCAGGGCCGAGAAACGTTCGCCCATCTGCACCTGAAGTTCGTCCAGCGCGCCGCCCACCGAATCGCGGGTCGAGGAGAGGTCCTGCGAGAACAGGAGCAGTCCGACGATGCGCAAGGTCAGGTGCATCATCTCTTCGGAAGCGTCGATTCTCGTACCCGGCGGCAGGCGTCGCCAGTCCTCGATCATCTCTTCCGTGCAGCGCACGATGACGGGGGCCATCGCTTCGATCTTCTTGCGCTGGAAGGCCGGCTGAGCCAGGCGGCGCTGGCGTAGCCAGAAGTCGCCGTCGCTGGTCAGCAACCCCTCGCCCAGAAAGGCGCGCAGCATTTTGTAGAACGGGCTGTGCTTCTTTCCGTAGTTGGGATGGTTGTCGATCAGGGCGCGGTTGACCGCCTCGGGGTGGTTGAGCAAGACCACCGGGAACGGACCAAAGCGGTAGGAGACGATGTCCCCATACTTAGCGGTGATCCGGGCCATCGTCGAAAGGGGATCGCGTTGAAAGCTCCAGATCGTCTTGATCAGCTCCCAACCTTGGGGACCGGGCGGTTTCATAGCGATTCGATTCGGGTGATCGCCAGAGGGAGCCTGCCGAGGCGACCATGGGATGGAGTTCATGATGATAGGGCGGCTGTATCGTCATGAGGGTTAACGTTGAACCCGACCTCGTGAGATATTATGGGCAGAGGACGCGCCACCTACGGCGAGCCGGACCTTCCGGGGGACGGTATCACCAGGCACGGACTCGAAATGCAAAGGTTCTGCACCACCCTTCGGGGTTGGAGTAGTAACTGAGAGGGACTCGCGACTCCTAGAGTTTGCCGGGTCCCTTTCGTTTTGTCTCTGTCCATCCTCACTCGTTTCGACAGAGGTCGCTCGGGCAGGTCTTTTCCCCTGAAGGCTCAAGTGAGCCGCCTATGATCATCTCTAAAGACACCGTGGTCACCATGACCTACGTCCTCACCAACGACAAAGGCGAGGTGCTGGACGAATCCGGCGACGACGCCTTCCCCTACCTGCATGGCCACCAGAACATCGTGCCTGGCCTCGAGCGCGCCCTGGAAGGGCTGGAAGCCGGCGCCAGCAAGGATGTCTCGGTCTCGCCTGCCGACGGCTACGGCGAGTACGACCCTTCGCTGAAGTTTGCCGTGCCGAAGGCGCAGATGGGCAACGATGTGCCGCCGCTGGAAGCGATGGTCCAGCTTCGCGACCAGGAAGGGCATCGCCTGATCGCTCGCGTGGTCGACGTGGCCGGCGACAGCGTCACCCTCGATGCCAACCACCCGTTGGCCGGTGAGACCCTGAACTTCAAGGTCACCATCACGGAAGTGCGCGCCGCTCAGCCCGAAGAGATCTCGCACGGTCACGTGCACGGCCCCGGCGGTCACCACCACCACTAAGCCCCTGGCCCTAGTCGGATTCTTCGGGCGGCGCTTTATGGGGCGCCCGATACTTTTACAGCGCCGGG